>DATBLU010000168.1:0-14408 GCA_036555205.1 Candidatus Deferrimicrobiaceae bacterium | reverse complement strand
CGCCGCTTCGCGCCCGACGTCGGGATTGGCTCCCGCCCCCAGCCCCTTGGTAAGCCTGGTCCCCAGCTGGATCTTGAGCGGGGCGAGATTCTTGGCGAGGGCCTGGGCGTCCGTGTTCGCCGCGATGAACTCCACGCCCGAAAGCCCCTCCTCGATCATCGTGTTGATCGCGTTGCCGCCTCCTCCCCCCACTCCGAATACCTTGATGACCGCGTGGCACCGATTCTCCTCGACCAGTGTGAACATTTAAGCCCTCCTTCGCGTTTATTCGAATTAGAAAATATCCGTGAGGAACCGCTTGACCTTGTGGATCAATCCCCCGTTTCCCGCCTCCGCCTCGCGGGCGACCAGCACCTCGGCCATGCTGGCTCCGTAGATGGCAAGACCCACCGCCGTGGCGTACCCGGGGCTTCCGACCACCTCCACGAGCCCGCCGATTCCGATCGGGCCTCCGCGCCGCACGGGCAGCTGGAATACCCTTTCTCCCAGGTCCGTCAGACCGTCAAGGAGGGAGCTCCCGCCGGTCAGCACGACGCCCGCACCCAGCATTTCCTCGAATCCCGAGCGGAGAATTTCCTTCCGGAGAAGCCCGAATATCTCCTCGGCCCGCGGCTCGATGATCTCGCTCAGGTATTGGCGCCGGATGGGCCGCGGCTGGCGGCCTCCCACCCCGGGAAGCTCCACAAGCTCGTCCCGCCGCACCTTCTGGATCATGGCGCATCCTGACGAGATCTTTAAGCCTTCCGCGTCGGCCCAGGGCACCTTGAGCCCGACCGCCACATCCGACGTGATGTTCGCTCCGCCCAGCGGAAGGACGAATGTGTGCCGCAGCGCCCCGTCGTAGAACACCGCCATCTCCACGGTGCCTGCACCGAAATCCAGCAGCACGACCCCGACTTCCTTCTCCTCGGGGGTCAGCACCGCGTTCGCGGAAGCCAGCGGGCCAAGGGCGATGTCGTCGATTGACAGCTCCGCCTTCTCGACGCACTTTACGAGGTTGCGGGTCCCCGGGACGTCGTCCGTCACCACGTGCACCCTGGCGTCGAGCCGTATGCCGGTCATGCCCCGCGGGTCCTTGATCCCTCCGGTGTCGTCTACGATGAACTCCTGCGTCAGGACGTGCAGAACCTCCCGGTCGTTCGGAAGCTCGACTGCCTTGGCGAGCTCCAGGACGCGCGCCACGTCGGTATCCGTCACCTCCCTCTCGTTGCGGACGGAGATCGCGGCGTGGCTGTTGAACGACTTGATCAGCGGGCCGGACACGCCCACGAAGACGGACTGGATCGAGGTTCCCGTCATCTTCTCTGCCTCGCCGACGCTCTGCTGGATCGACTTGACCGTGGCGTCCACGTTCACCACGGCCCCTTTGCGCATCCCGTCCGTGTCGGCCCTTCCGACACCCAGGATTTCCAGGCCTTCCGCGCCCTTCCTGGCGACGACGGTGGCGACCTTGCTCGACCCGACGTCCAGCCCGGCGATCACCGGTCCCGAAACCGTTTCCATTTATTCCCCCGGCCGCACGAAGATGCGGCCCGCAGTCTTGAGATCCACGATCCCCCGCGCCTGGCCGACGCTGGAGAGCTTGGGCATCGCTTCCTCCACCCTCTTCATCGCCTCGCGGAAATCCATCATGCCGATCTTGAGCTGCAGCCCAGTATCCCGTGTCACCAGCGTGTATCCCTCCTGCGCGTCGAAGTGGACCTCGGAGACGTTCTGCCGGAGCACTCCGGACTCCGTGGAGCGGAGCAGCTCAAGCGTCTTCTTGAGGTTCTGGAGCGTGACGGCGTCCCGCGCCGTGAGCTCGGTCCGCGAGAATCCCGTCACTATGGGAAAGTTCTTCGGGTCGTAGGCGGTGAGCCGCTTGAAGATCGTCCCCTCCTCGTCGACGTAATACAGCGTATCGAGGTTTATCATCGCCGCGGGTTTGCGCTCCTCGATGCGGACCACGAGCCGGTCCGGGAACGACTTCCTCACCGACACGCTGCGCACCCAGGGGTGGGACAGCAGGCGCTTGCCGATGTCGCCGGAAGAGAGCGACCAGATGTTCCCCTTCGGCACGCCGGAAAGGATCCCCGATATCTCGTCCCGGGTCACGTAGGCGCAGCGGTTCATGTCGATGTCCCGCACCGAGAAGAGCCTGGAGTGACCCAGCCAGGAGTAGACGGCCGCCCCCGCCGCCGTGACGAGAACGACCGCCAGGATCGCCGCCGCCACGGGAAGCACCTGCCGGAAATTTATCCGTGCCGCCGCCCCGCCCTTATCCTTTCCCTTCTTGCGGGCGGCGTGCGACTTTTTCCTGGGCTTCCCGAGCGACTTCTTGTGATAGGCCTTGTACTCGATCATCTATTTCCCGAGCCCCGCGTCGTCCAGTATCTCCTCCACAAGCTCGTCGAACGTCATGCCGTCGAACTTGGCCGCTTTCGGCAGCAGGCTGGTTTCCGTCATCCCGGGGATGGTGTTCGCCTCCAGGAAGAACAGGTTGCCCGCGGGGTCCACCCGGTAATCGAGGCGGGCCGCCCCGCGCAAAGAGAGCGCCGCTGCGGCCCTGCGGGTGAACTCCGCCGCGCGCACGAGTATGTCGCGGTCCATCGGCACGGGAATGACGTACTCGGTCTGTCCCGCCGTGTACTTGGACTTGTAGTCGTAGAATCCCGAGCCCGATTTGGGGACGATCTCGATCGCCGGCAGGACTTTTCCGTTCAGGATGCCCACCGTGATCTCCCGCCCCGGAATGTACGCCTCCACGAGGATGCGGCTGTCGTATTTCGCCGCCTCCGCCATGGCGGGGCCCCACTCGTCAGGCCCGCGGACGATGCCGACCCCGACGGTCGACCCCTCGCGATCGGGCTTCACGACGAGCGGAAAGCCGATGCCCGAAGGGGGAGGCCCGTTCAGCATTTCTCCCTCGTAGAGGGCGTCGTTCGCCACGGGAACTCCCGCGTAGGCCGCCACCCGCTTCGTCAGCACCTTGCTCATCGAAAGGGCGGAGGCGGCCACGCCCGATCCCGTGTAGGGGATTCTCGCCAGCTCGAGAGCGCCCTGTATGCAGCCGTCCTCGCCGAACCGGCCGTGCAACGCGATGAAAGCCACGTCCACGCCGGCGCCTCGGATTCCGGCGAGCCAGTCGCCGCGGATGTCTATCTCGCGGACCTTGTACCCCAGGCGGCGCAGCGCCTGTACAGCCGCCGCGCCGGTGCGCAGCGATACCTCCCGTTCCGACGACTCGCCTCCCAGGAACACGCCGACGGTCTTGCCCCGGTACCTTCCCTTCTCATGCATCGAAGGCGCCCCACAGCTTGACTTCGAGGGCCAGGTCTATTCCCGCCATGACCCGAACCCGCTCCCGGCCGCGCTCGATGAGCCGGATCGCGTCGGCGGAGGTGGCCCGCCCGGCGTTTATCAGGAAATTGGCGTGTTTCTCGGAGAATAGGGCGTCTCCTTCCCGCGCGCCCTTCATCCCCGCCTGCTCGAGCAGCATGCCCGCCTTCCGGTTCGGCGGGTTGCGGAAGGTGGAGCCGAAGGTGCGCTCACCCCAGGGCTGCGTCGAGCGGCGCCTCTCGTTGAACGTTTTCATCCTGGAGAACACTTCGTCCGGCACGCCGGGGGACAACCTGAAGCCGGCCCGGGAGATCACCCCGCGCACCGGAAGCTCCGCTTCGCGGTAGGCGAACCCGACGTCGCGGGCGTCGAGCCGGTGCAGCCTGCCTTCGGCGTCCACGATTTCCACCCATTCGGCGATCTCCCCGATGAACCTGCCGTACGCCCCGGCGTTCATGGACATCGCGCCTCCCACGGTGCCGGGGATCCCGGCCAGCTCCTCGGCGCCGGAGAGGCCGGACAGGGCGCAGAGCACCGCAAAGCGGGGAAGCATCGTCCCGCCTTCCGCGACGACCGAGCCTCCCGCCGAAAAGAGCATCTTTCCCATGTTCTTCTTGAGGCAAAGCACGGTCCCCCGCACCCCTCCGTCGTAGACGAGGAGGTTGCTGCCGGCGCCGAGGAAGCGCACCTCGCGCCCTTGCTGCCGTTCCGCCCTGAGGATCTCCTGGATCTCCTGGAGAGAGCGCGGAAAGACCATACGCTCGGCCGCGCCGCCGATGCCGACCGTCGTGAAATCGCGGAGCTTTGCCCCGTATACCTCTTCCACCTTTCCGGCCGCTCCCGCCATCCGCCTTCCCTTCGCCCGGCCGTCAGCCGGATAAAACGCTTTCTCCCAGTTTCCAGACATCGCCTGCCCCCATGGTAAGGAATATGTCGCCCGGGCAAAGCATGGGAACCACCGTTTGAACGGCGTCCCCGGCCTTGCCCGCATAGATCGCCGACTTGTGCCCGTGTTCGCTTATTGCCTCGCAGAGCCGCTCCCCGGAGGCGCCCGGGATCGGCTCCTCCCCGGCAGGGTAGACGTCGAACACGAAGAGCAGATCCGCATCGTTGAATGCGGGGATGAAATCGCGGAAGAGCGCCTGCGTCCTCGAGTACCTGTGCGGCTGGAACCCGACGACGATCCTTCTCGACGGCCACACCTCCCGGGCCGCCGAAAGCGTCGCCCTGACCTCGGCCGGGTGATGGCCGTAGTCGTCGACGACCGTCACTCCGTTGCGCTCCCCCTTGACCTGGAACCTCCGTGCCACGCCGCCGTAATCGGCGAGCCCCGCGCGTATGCGCTCGAACGGTATGCCGAGCTCCTCCGCCACGGCGACCGCCGCCAGCGCGTTGCTCACGTTGTGCCGGCCGGGGGCCCCGATCGTCGCCTCGCCCAGGGTTTCCCCGCGCCGGATCACGCGGAACCTGTTGCTCATGCCTTCGGAAACGACGGCGTCCGCGCGGTAATCCGCGTGGGCGGAAAACCCGTATGTCACGAAAGTCTTCGTTACCGACGGTATCAGCTCCTGCACGTTCGGATGGTCGACGCAAAGGACGGCGAATCCGTAGAAAGGGATCTTGTTTATGAAGTGGAGGAAGGTCTCCTTGATCTGGCCGATCCCGGAGTAGAAGTCGAGGTGCTCGGGGTCTATGTTGGTCACGACCGCGACGGTGGGCGACAGCTTGAGGAACGATCCGTCGCTTTCATCCGCCTCGGCGACAAGGAACTCCCCCTGTCCGAGCTTGGCGTTGGACCCGAGGCTGTTCAGCTTCCCCCCGACCACCGCGGTGGGGTCCCATCCCGCCGCCGCGAGAACGGTCGCCACCATCGACGTGGTTGTCGTCTTGCCGTGAGTCCCCGCTATGGCGATCCCGTACTTCATGCGCATCAGCTCCGCCAGCATCTCCGCGCGCGGGATTACCGGTATTTTGCGCCGGTGCGCCTCCGCCACCTCCGGGTTGTCCGCCTTGACGGCGGACGAGACCACTACGACGTGTCCGTCCGCCGGGACGTTCTCCGCGGCGTGTCCTGCCGTTATCTCCGCGCCGAGCCGCGCCAGGCGGTCCGTGATGTCGGACCTGCGCTGGTCCGAGCCGCTCACGCGGTATCCCAGGTTAAGGAGAAGCTCCGCGATGCCGCTCATGCCGATGCCGCCGATGCCGACGAAGTGTATGCGCAGCCCCTTCCTATACACGCGAATCCTCCCGCCCTTTCCCTATTCCGCGGAGCGCCGAGCGGACTATCCTCTCGGCCGCGTCCGGGCGGGAAAATCCTTCCGCGGCTCTTCCTGCGGCTTCCCGGGCGGCCGGGTCCGCCGCCCAGGAAGACAGCGTCGACAGGATCTTTTCGCCGGTGGCCTCCTCCTGGCGGATCCAAACGCCGGCCCCTCCCGCGCAGAATTCCATGGCGTTTTTCTCCTGGTGCCGGTCGGCGGCGAAGGGGTACGGTACAAGGACGCACGGCTTGCCGAACAGCGCGGCTTCCGCAATCGAGAGCGCCCCCGCGCGCATGAGGATCGCGTCGCACCGGGAGAATATTTCCCCGATCCTGTCGGTGAACGGGAACGGCTCTACCGGCAGACCCTCCTCCCGTATTGCGGTCTGCGCCGGCGCGAACTCCCCGGCGCCGGTCTGCAGCACGAACGCCATCGGAATCCCTTCCTTCTTCACGCGCCTTCCCATCTCGAGGACCAGGCCGTTGATCGCCCTCGCCCCCTGCGACCCGCCGAGGGCGAAAACGGTGAAGGGGGACCCAGGCTTTGCGGCGGTCGCCTTCCCGATCGCGGCTGCGACTTCCCGCCGGACCGGGTTCCCTGCGACTTCCGTGCGGCCGGCCGGGAAATATGCGGCCGCCCCCCCGAACCCCGCGTACACTTTTCTCGCGATCCTGCCCAGGATGCGGTTTGCCCGGCCGGGCACCGCGTTCTGCTCCTGCAGGAAGAGGGGTATGCCCGTCATGACCGCCGCGAGGGAAACCGGGACCGAGGCATACCCGCCGACTCCGAAGACCATGTCCGGCCTTCGGCGCTTGAGGACCGCGAACGCGACTGCGACCCCTTTCATCATGCGCGCCATGCCAAGCAGCCCTCCCGCCCCCTTGCCGCTGACCGGGCCCGACGGGACGAAATCGATCGCGTACCCGCGCGCCGGAACGGCTCTCGCCTCGAGGCCGCCTTCCGTCCCGACGAAGGAAACGCGGCCGCCGGGCACGAGCGCGAGGAACGCCTCAGCAAGCGCTATCCCCGGAAAAACGTGGCCTCCGGTTCCCCCGCCCGCGATGATCAGAGTCAGCGACAAATGCTTCCGCCCCTTTCATCGAAATGTTGATAAGCACTCCCATCGCCGCCAGGTGGAGGATCAGGGAGCTTCCGCCGTAGCTCAGGAACGGAAGCACCATCCCCTTCGGCGGGAGCATCTTGAGCCCAACCATCATGTTCATGAGCGCCTGTATTCCGATCACCGACGACAGGCCGATCGCCAGGTACCTCCCGAACAGGTCCCGGGCGCGCCGCGCGATCCGGAAACCCACCCACACCATCGTAAGGAAGCAGGCCCCGACCGCCACGACGCCGGCGAACCCGAGCTCCTCCCCGATGACGGAAAAGATGTAGTCGGTGTGCATTTCGGGCAGGTAGAACAGCTTCTGCCTCCCCGAGCCGATGCCCGTTCCAAGGAGCCCGCCGTTGGAAAACGCTATGAGCGACTGCACCACCTGGTAGCCGGCGGCCTGGGCCTGGGAGAAGGGGTCGATGAACGCATGCAGCCGAGCCATCCGATATGGCTTCGAAGCTATGAGGAAGGCGACCCCCGCCGCACCCGCGCCGAGAAATCCCGCCATCAGCTTCCAGGGGAATCCCGCGATGAACAGGAGCGCCATGAAGGAGGCCACTATGACAACGGCCATCCCGAAGTCCGGCTCCTTGAGGATCATGGCGACGAAGACCCCCATCACCGCAAGCACGGGAAGGAAGACCTTGAGGCCGTCCTTAGGGTTCTCGCCCTTCCTGTCGATGGCGTACGCCGCGAAGGCCAGCAGCACGAACTTGGCCAGCTCGGAAGGCTGGAAAGTGAAAACGCGGAGGTTGATCCAGCGGGACGCGCCGTTCGCCGTGTGCCGGATGCCGGGAACGAAAACCAGGAGGAGAAGGACGAAGGTCGCGGCAAGGATGAGCCACATGCGCCGGCGGTAGAAATCGTAGTCGATCCTCGTCAACAGGACCGCCAGGGATGCGCCCATTACGAGGAACAGCACCTGCCGCTTGAAAAAGTACGCCGTGTCGTTCCCGAAGCGCGCGGAGGCCCCGGCGGTCACCGAGGTCGCGCTGAACACCATCACGGTGCCCAGGACCGTGAGTATCAGCGTGCAGAAGAACAGGATAAGGTTCTCGTGCCGCTTGCCGATGTTCATCCGTGAAGCTCCTTCACCGCCCTGCGGAACGCCTCTCCCCGCTCCTCGAAGTTGCCGAACTGGTCGAAGCTGGAACATGCCGGGGACAGGATCACGACGTCTCCCCGCCGCGCAAGGCCCGCCGCCCGGCGGACGGCCTCGTCCAGGGTCTCGACCGCGGCGATCGGCACCGAGCCCGAGAGCTCGCTCTCCATCCGCCCGCGCGCCTCGCCGTAAAGTATCGCCGCCCGGCCTTTGCGGCGCAGCGGCTCGCGCAGCGGGCGGAAATCGATCCCCTTGTCCTTACCCCCGGCGATCAGCACGACGGGCTCCTGGAACCCTTCGAGGCACTTGAGCACCGCGCCGACGTTGGTCCCCTTCGAATCGTTGAACCACGAGACGCCCCCGACCTCCCGCACGAATTCCACGCGGTGCGGCAGCCCGGGAAAGGCCGCGAGCGCCTCGCGAACCGATTCCTGCGGAACCCCGATCCGCCGCGCCGCCGCGATCGCCGCCATGGCGTTCTCCACGTTCTGCATCCCGCGTATGCGAAGCAGCGACCTCGAATAACGCTCTTCCCGGACGCCGCTCCGGTAGACCATGTCCTGCCCGTCCAGGCAAACCCCCTCCGATAGCGGCTGGAACAGCGAAAACCGGATCTTCTCCGCACGTATCCGTCCGGCGCGGGAGATTATTTCCGGATCGTCGGCGTTTATGACGGCGGCGTCGGTCGCGCCCTGGTTCCGGAAGAGCGCCATCTTCGCATCGGCGTACGCGGCGAAATCCGCATACCGGTCGCTGTGGTCCTCCGTGATGTTAAGGAGGACCGAGACCTTCGGCCGGAAAGCGTCTATCGACTCGAGCTGGAAGCTTGAGACCTCCACCACGCCCCAGTCGAACTTCTCTCCGGCCGCGGCTGCGATCGGCGTCCCCAGGTTCCCGCCCACGAAAACGCGGGGAAACGCGCGGGATGTCATCTCCCCGAGGAGCGTCGTGACGGTCGATTTGCCGTTGGTCCCCGAGACCGCCGCGATGCTCCCGCGGAAAAGCCGGTATCCGAGCTCCAGCTCTCCCCACACCGGCACCCCCGTCCTTTCCAGCGCCTCCAGCGGGAGCCTCGAGGCTGGAACCCCCGGCGAGATGACGACGAGGTCCGCGCCCAGCGCCGCTTTTTCGGACATCCGGCCCTGCACGAACGCCGCCTGCGGCGGGATTACGGCGCCGAGGGACTTTTCCACGGCCGACTTCGGGCGTTCGTCAAGGAGAGTCACGAGCGCCCCTTCCCGCAGCAGGAGCAGCGCCGCGGCGACCCCCGATTTCCCGGCGCCGACCACGAATACGTTTTTCTTCCCGAACGCTTCCATCTCACCGTATCTTGAGCGTGCTGATTGCCAGCAGCGCGAGGATGATGGAGATGATCCAGAACCTCACTATGATCTTCGGCTCCGCCCACCCTTTCAGCTCGAAATGATGATGTACGGGCGCCATGCGGAAGATGCGCTTCCTGGTTGTCTTGTACGAGTACACCTGCAAAATGACGGATAGCGCCTCCATGACGAAAACACCGCCTACAAGCGCCAGGACGATCTCCTGCTTCACCATGACGGCGACGACCCCCAGCGCCGCCCCGATGGAGAGGGAGCCGGTGTCCCCCATGAACACCGACGCCGGGTAGGTGTTGTACCAGAGGAACCCGATCCCGGCGCCCGCCATGGCTCCGCAGAATATGGTCAGCTCCCCCGCGCCGGGCACGTACTGGATCTGCAGGTAGTTGGCTATCTTGACGTGGCCGGCCAGGTACGCGAACAGCATGTAGGTGCCGGCCGATATGATCGACGGCCCGATGGCGAGCCCGTCGAGGCCGTCCGTAAGGTTGACCGCGTTCGACGCCCCCACGATCACCAAAATGATGAACGGGATATAGAGCATCCCCAGGCTGGGATTGAGCCTTTTGAAGAACGGGATGCTCACCTTGGGCTGGATGCCGATGTCCAGGTAGATGAGCGTAGCCGCTACCCCGGCCAGGGCCATCTGGCACAGAAACTTCCTGCCGGCGGACAGCCCCTTGGAGTCCTTCTTGATCACCTTCTTGTAGTCGTCCACGAACCCTATCGCCCCGAACCCCACGGTCACGAAAACTGCGATCCAGATGTACGGGTTCCCGAGGTTGGCCCACAGAAGCGTCGGGATCACGGTGGCGAGGACGATGAGCAGGCCCCCCATCGTGGGCGTTCCCTCCTTCGCCAGGTGCCGCTCCGGGCCGTCGCGCCGGATCGTCTGCCCGATCTGGTGCGAGCCCAGTTCGCGGATGAGCCATGGGCCGATCACGAAGCACAGCAACAAGGCCGTGATGGCGGCGTATATGGTGCGGAAGGTTATATAGCGGAATACGTTGAAAAAGGAGTAGTCCACGTGCAGCGGGTAGAGGAGATGATAAAGCATTGCCTGTCAGGCCCAATTCCTTTCTATTTCGATCGACATCTCTTCGAGACGCATCCCCCTGGACCCCTTGACCAGCACGATGTCCCCCTCCCGAAGCGCGTCCAGCACCATTGCCTTCAGGCGGTCCCGGTCGCCCGTGTGGGCCACCCTCTCGGGGTCCATCCCGCCTTCCAGCGCTCCACGGGCGATCCGCGCCCCCTCCTCGCCGAAGGTGAAGAGCAGGTCCACGCCGGACCCCGCCGCAAGGTGCCCTATCCGGAAATGCGACGACGCCGATGCCTCTCCCAGTTCGAGCATGTCGCCCAGGACGGCGACGCTGCGCCGCGCCCCGCGCAATATCCGGAGGGTCCGGATCGCCGCCTCCATCGATGCCGGGTTCGCGTTGTAGCTGTCGTCGAGAAGCAGCCCGCCGCCGCGCAGCGGAACCGGATGGAACCTGCCCGGCACGGAGGCAAGGGATGATAAGCCATCCGCAAGCTCCGCGGGACGCATCCCGAGGACGTAAGCGGCCGCCGTCGCCGCCAGCGCGTTCATCAGGTTGTGTTCGCCCGTCACGGGCAGGAAAGATGAAAACTCGCCGGACGGGGTCCGCACGGCGATCCGCATCCCGCCGTCGTCCATGGACAGGATCCGCCCGGAAAACTCGTTGAGCGCGACGCCGTAATATATCTTCTTTGCCCGGCAGCGCCCCGCCTCCCGGACGACACGCAGGTCGGTCGCGTTTACCACCGCGGTCCCGGACTCGGGCAGCGCCCTGAACAGGTCCCCCTTCTCGCGCGCCACTCCCTCTAGGCTCCCCAGCCCCTCCAGGTGCGCCGGGGCGATGTTCGTGAGGATCGCGATGTCGGGGGACGCGATCTGCGCCAGCCGGGCGATCTCCCCCGGCCTGTTCGTCCCCATCTCCATCACCGCGACGTCGTGCTCCTCGGAAAGCTCGAGAAGCGCCAGCGGCATGCCGATCAGGTTGTTCCTGTTTCCGGGGTTCTTGAGTACCTTCCTTCCGGCGGAGAGCAGGGCGCACAGCATTTCCTTGGTGGAGGTCTTGCCTGAGCTTCCCGTGATCCCCACGACGGGAATATCGCCCAGCCGCTCCCTGTGGGCATGCGCGAGGTCGCCCAGCGCCTCCACGGGATTCCGAACGACGAAAACCGGCTTACCGGAAAGGATCGCCGATGGAACCTTGCCCGCGCCCTCCTCGGACACGATGGCGGCTACCGCCCCCTTGCCGAACGCCTCCTCGACGAAATCGGCGCCGTCCTGCCTCTCCCCGGGCAGGGCGATGAAAAGCCCGCCCGGGGCCGCGTCGCGGCTGTCGGTCGTGACCCGTCCGATCCGCGTGCGGACCGGAATCGGCCCCCCCGCCCGAAGGGGCTGAACCGCCCCGACGACCTCCTCCAGGGTCATCCTACCCGTCGGCGTCAAGCATGCCCCGGACGATTTCCCGGTCGTCGAACGGCAGACACCGGTCCCCGATAATCTGTACATTCTCATGTCCTTTCCCGGCGATCGCCACCGTGTCTCCCGGCCGCGCCATGGACAGCGCGCGCGCGATCGCCGATTTCCTGTCGGGAATTATCACGAAATATCCGTCGTCCCAGGCGACGTCGCCCTGCGCCTCTAGAAGACCTTCCGCCCGCAGCCCCGGAAGGATATCGGAGATGATGGCGCCGGGGTCCTCGTTGCGGGGGTTGTCGGACGTGACGACGACAACGTCGGAGCGCAGCGCCGCAATCCGTCCCATTTCCGGGCGCTTGCCCCGGTCCCGGTTCCCGCCGCACCCGAAAACGGTGATCAGGCGCCCTCCCCCCATACCCTCGAGCGTGGAAAGGACCACGTCCATACCCTCGGGAGTGTGGGCATAATCGACGAATATATGCAGCCCCCGCCGGTTGGGGATCTCCTCCATCCTCCCCGGAATGGCGGGAAGTCGCTCCACGCCGGCCCGGATCGCCTCGCCGGGAATCCCGAGGAGGCCGGATGCGCAGACGGCCGCCATCACGTTAGATGCGTTATAAGCGCCGATGAGCCGCGTGCGCAGATCGAGCTCGCCCCATGGCGTCCGGAGAAGAAGCCGGGTTCCCTCCCACGACATTTTCACCCTCACGGGGGCGACGCCGCGTTCGTTGGTGAATCCGTAAGTAAGCGCGCCCGGGAACTCGCGGGAAAGCCTCGCTCCGTACGTATCGTCCGCGTTGATCGCGATCTGCGGCCGCTTTCCCCCTGCGGGCAGGTAATCCCTGAAGAACCGGGCCTTGGCGGCGAAGTAGGATTCCATATCCCCGTGGAAATCGAGGTGGTCGCGGGACAGGTTGGTGAACACGCCCGCGTCGAACCGCACCCCGGCGATCCTCCCCTGGGCGGCGCTGTGGGACGAAACCTCCATCAGCACGTGGGTGACTCCGCGGGACGCCGCCTCCGCCAGGACCTCCTGGAGATCGTGCGGAAACGGGGTCGTAAGGCCCGTGCGGATGATCTCTTCTCCCACCCGGTAGTTTATGGTTCCGATCACGGCGGTTTTGCGCCCCGCGGCGGAAAGGATCGACTCCAGCAGGTACGTCACCGTCGTCTTGCCGTTGGTCCCCGTCACGCCGACGACCGTGAGGCGCGCCGACGGGTCCTTGTGGAAATTGGCCGCGACGGCCGGGAGGGCGGCAGCCGTGGAATCGACCCGGACCGCCGGAATCGGCGGGGAGGAGATCTCCCGTTCGACAAGCGCCGCCGCGGCTCCGGCCCGCGCGGCCTGCGCCAGGAACGCGTGCCCGTCCGCGCGCTCGCCGCGGAGGGCGACGAACAGGTCCTTTTCCCTGGCCTTGCGCGAATCTATGGAAATGCCGCCGATTTCGATGGAATCGAGCGGCGGCACCGTCGTCGATACGTTTGCCAGGACCTCCGACAGCCTCATCCCGTTTCTCATTGTCCCCCGAATGTCACTGTGCACTCCGTGCCCGGAACAAGCAGCTGGCCGGGAGCGGGAGTCTGTTGCTTCGCCACGCCGGTCCCCGCAAGGTTGAGCTTCACCGAGTACCGTCCCATCACGTCCACCGCCCTGCCCATGCTCAATCCCCGCAGGTCCGGCATGACCATGGCGCTCTCGGACGGCGAAGTGGCCACGCGGGTGATCGCGACTTTCCCGTTGACCGGCGCTTCCTTCTCCTTGCGCGCCACCGCGCTCGCGACCGGCTCAGTAGGCTGGATCCCCAGGTAATAGGCCGTCTTCACCGCTATCTGGTTGAAAGCGGGAGCGGCGACCACCCCGCCATAGACCTGCCCCTTCGGCTCGTCTATGACGACCAGGATCATGAGCTCCGGGTCCTGGAGCGGCAGGAACCCGATGAATGAGGATACCCGCTTGTTCGGCGAATACTTTCCGGTCCCCACTTCGACCTTCTGCGCCGTGCCGGTCTTGCCTCCGACCAGAAACCCCTTGATGCGCGCCTGCGTCCCCGTGCCGTCCTCCTGGACGACAAGTCCCATCATCCCGCGCATCTGTTCCGAGGTTTTAGGGGAGAGGACCCTGCGAAGCTCCTTCGGCTCACCGCGATATACGACCTTCCCTTCGGGGTCCCGGATTTCCCGCACGATGTACGGCTTCATCACCTTCCCGCCGTTAACCACCGCCGACATCGCCATGGCCATCTGGATCGGCGTCACGGATATCCCCTGGCCGAAGGAAACCGTGGCGCGCCGTATTCCCTTGAACCCGCTGCGCGGCGGCAGAATCCCCCCGACCTCGCCAATCAGCTCGATGCCGGTCTTCGTCCCGAAGCCGAAGGCTCGGATCGTGTCGTAGAAGCGCTGGGGGTCCATCCGCTCGCTTATCTTGGAGGCCCCGATGTTGCTCGAGTACTTGAGCACCTCCGGCACGGTCAGCCATCCGTGAGGATGCGCATCGTGGAGAACGCGCCCCGCGTACCTGTAGGAGCCGTTCTCGCAGAAAATCCTCTCCGAAGTCTTGACGTCCCCCGTCTCCAGGGCCGAGGCCATCGTGAAAACCTTGAAGGTGGAGCCCGGCTCGAAGGTGTCGGTCAGGGCGTGGTTCTTCCGCGCCTCGGGGAAGGCGGTGGCCGGGGTGTTGGGATTGTACGTGGGCAGCGACGCCATCGCGAGTATCTCGCCGGTCTTGGGCTGCATCACGAGCGCGATCCCGCCCCGGGCCTTGTATTTCGCCACCGCTTCCTTGAGCTCGCTCTCCGCCACGTGCTGGACGTTGCGGTCGACG
>DATBLU010000157.1:0-3435 GCA_036555205.1 Candidatus Deferrimicrobiaceae bacterium | reverse complement strand
CGGCGGAAGAGGTTTTTCCACGCCAGTTTCCGGATGTTCATGCCGCCGCCTCCCCCCTCCTACACGCGCTTCCGGAGGAAATAATCTTTCCCGGCGGCTATGTCGGTTTTCTTGATCACAAGGTACTGCCCTTCCATCTTGCGGGCCAGCGGATGGGGATTGCACCCCCCCTTGACCTCGCCGATCCTCGCCGAAGGGAACGTCTGCCCGCAATTGCTGCACACCATCGAATCGCCCTTCTGCCGGTAGCCCCGGTTGGCGCGGTAGCATACGTCGCACGCGTCGAACGCCGCGCGATAAGCGCCGTCGGAGCTTTTCATCGCGAAATAGTGGATCTGCCGACCCTCGAGTTCCTGCTGAAGGAAAATCGCATTCCCGGAATCGAGCGCCTTCAGGGGAATCTTCACCGCATCCGCGGTTTCGACCACCCCTGCCGCCCTTGCGGTCCCCGCGGCGTTCCTGCCGAAAATGTCGTCGAGCCATCCCGCGTGGGCGATTGCGGCAAGCCCCGCGAGAAGAACAATCGATATAGCGATGGATCCCGCGAATTTTCCATTTCGTTTGCGTGCGATCGTCATTTCCCGCTGTACCCCCGAGGCAAGAGTTACCCCATACGTAGCAGATCCTGTGCCAGCCGAGTGTGGAGCGGATGATTCAGTTTGAAGTTGCGCGGTTGACGGCGTGAAACCGGTGCAGGAGCGACACGCGAACCCGGCGCCTGAAGAATATTCTTCAGTCGGGTAAAGACTATTCGGCGGGAATCGGACTGACGGCCCGCCACGGAATCACCCGCCGGACGTTTTCGGATCCTCCCGGCCTACCACAAGGACGGAAATGTTCAGGCGATGCCGCAGCTCGTCGATGGTCGATCCATAGAGCCAGTCGGAGAACCCCTTGTGCCCGTGGGCGCCGACGACGAGCAGCTCCACGCCGTGCCGGCCGATGATCTCAGGGATGACACGGACCGGGTGCCCGAACCCCAGTTCGGTCTCGACCTCGATGTCGTATTTTCCGAGTCCCACCGCGTAGCGCTGAAGCCGCAGCAGGTCCTCCTGGCTCTCCGTGTCCTCCGCCTCGCCGCCGAGCGCCTTCGCTCCGGCGCTCTCCACGCAATGGATGAGCAGGAGGGGGCTGCGGGATGCGGATGCAAGAGAAGCCGCCCGGGCGAGAACGTCTCCGTCGGCGGGGCCGAAATCCAGAGCCGCGGCGATCTTGCGGAACGCCCGCGAAGGCTCGCCCACCTCCGGCTCGGGCGCGCCGTGGACGTATCCCGGCCGGCGCTTCCACCCCCTGCGGAACAGGAACGGCTCGGCCAGTATGTACAGAAGAAGAAATCCCACAGCGGCCGCCGCCGGAAGCGCCACGGCCTTGGCGGCGATGCCGGCAGCGCCGCCGCGGCCCAGCCATCCTCCCACCTCCGACGCGACCAGCTTCACGTTGAGCGCTGCGATGATGCCCGCCGTCGCCCATGCGAGCCACTTGACCCACGAACGGATCGCGAAAGCGCCCATAAGCCCTCGGTCGCTCACCATATGTATGAGAGGGATGACGGCGAAGGACAGTTGCAGGCTCAAGGCGACCTGGCTCAAGATCAGAAGCTTCCCCGTCGCCCCCTCCCCCATCAGAATGATCGTGGCGATTGCCGGCGTTATTGCCACCGCCCGCGTTACCAGGCGCCGCAGCCACGGACGGAGTCGGATATTGACGAAACCCTCCATGACGATCTGGCCTGCGAGCGTCCCGGTTATGGTGGAGCTTTGACCCGAGCATATAAGCGCCAGGGCGAACAGGAACGGGGCGATCGTCGTCCCCACCAGCGGGGCGAGGAGGCGGTGGGCGTCCTGAATTTCCGCCACTTCGAAATACCCGGCGCGGTGGAATACCGCGGCGGCCATGACGAGGATGGCGGCGTTGATGAAGAACGCCATGTTGAGCGCGAAGACCGAGTCTATCAGGTTGAATTTGAGGGACTGGTGTATCCCCCGGGCCGTCTTTGTCACCTTGCGCGATTGGACGAGGGCGGAGTGAAGGTACAGGTTGTGCGGCATCACGGTCGCTCCCAGGATGCCGATGGCGAAGTAGAGGGCGTCGGCGTCGGGCAGCCCCGGAACGAATCCGCGCGCGATCCCGGGAAAGTCAGGCTTGGAGATGACGATCTCCACGAGGAAGCATCCGCCGATCGTACCGACCAGGACGAGGATGAACGCCTCCATCTTCCTTATGCCCGCCTGGTGCAGCAGCAGGATGAGAAAGGTGTCCAGCGCCGTTATCAGGACTCCGTAGATAAGCGGGATGCCGAACAAAAGCTGGAGGCCGATCGCGGAGCCGATCACCTCGGCCAGATCGGTCGCGGCGATGGCTGCCTCGCACAGGATCCACAGGGCGAAGTTTACGGGCGGCGCGTACCTGTCCCTGCACGCCTGCGCCAGGTCCCGGCCGGAGACGAGCCCCAGCCTTGCGGACAGGCTCTGGAGGAGCACGGCCATCGCGTTGGACATGAGAAGGACCCAGACCAGCGCGTACCCGTACCGGGAGCCGGCCGCTATGTCCGTAGCCCAGTTCCCGGGGTCCATGTACCCGACCGAGACCAGGTAGGCAGGGCCGGCGAAGGCGAAGAGACGGCGGAGGAATCCCCGCTTCTCGGGGATATCCACCGTGGAGTGGACTTCCGACAGCGACCTTTGGTCCGCCATCGGCCTACCCTTCCGCGGGAAGGGCAAGTGAAAACTCGACTCCCTTCCCGTCCTGGAGATTTCGCACGTTGAGAACGCCGTCGTGCTGGTCCGCGATGCGGGAGCCTATGGAAAGGCCAAGGCCCGTCCCGCCGTCCTTGGTCGTAAAGAACGGATCGAAGATACGCTCCAGCTGGTCCGAAGGGATGGGGGGACCTGTGTTGGCCACGCGCACTACGTAAAACCGCTTCTCCCCCCGCCTGTCCAGGTCGATCGAGAACGCGAGCGTGCCCCCGCCCCGCGGCGCCATCGCCTGTACGCCGTTGATCGCGATATTCAAAAGGAGCTGGGTGAGCTGGTCGGCGTCTCCCAGGACCATCCTGGCATCCCCTTCCTTTTCGGACACCATCACCGTCCCGACGCCGTCCTTGCGGGCCTGGGTTTCGACAAGGGAAACGACCCGGCGGACCACTTCCCGAAGGTCCAGCGGGCGGCGGTCCGTCGGCGCCGGGCGCGCGAAAGTCAGGAACCTTTCGGCGGTCTGCGCCAGCCGGTCGATCTCGCCCAGGTGAAGGTCGAGCATCCGGCGTTCCGGAGCATCGGGCGGCACCACGTCCCGCAGGATCTCGGCCGTGCCTTTCATCGCGTGCAGCGGATTCTTTATCTCGTGCGCGATCCCCGCGGTCATCTCGCCGAGCGCCCCCAGGCGCCCCGCCCTGATAAGCTGCATCTCGATCCGCCGCTGCTCCTCCAGCGCGTCGGA
>DATBLU010000285.1:0-2158 GCA_036555205.1 Candidatus Deferrimicrobiaceae bacterium | reverse complement strand
GCCAGGTTGTCCATGCAGTCGCGGAACGCGCCCACGCCGGGCAGGACTATCCCCCGGCACCGGGACAGCTCCTTCGGGCTCCCGCTTACCAGCGTGGGAAACCCCAGCGTCTCGAGCGCCTTGCTGACGCTGCGCAGGTTTCCCATTCCGTAGTCGACGATGCCGATGGCATCGGCGCGGCTCATCCCAGGACGCCTTTCGTGGAGGGGACTCCCTTTACCCGCGGATCGATCCGGACCGCGTCGGACATCGCCCGTCCCATGGCCTTGAAGACCGCCTCGATAGTGTGGTGGGCATTGGACCCGTACGGGACGTTCACGTGGACGCACACCCCGGAGGACTGCGAAAACGCCCGCAGGAACTCCTCCACAAGCTCCACGTCGAAACCGCCCACCTTCTCGTTCTTGAGGGAGCAGTGGAAGACAAGGTGGGGGCGGGCCGATACGTCGACGCTGACGTTCGCCAGCGATTCGATCATCGGCACGCTGGCGAACGCGTATCGCGCTATCCCCGCCATGTCTCCCAAACTCTTCCGGAACGCATCCCCCAGGCAGATGCCGACGTCCTCCACGAGGTGGTGGAAGTCGACCTGCGTGTCCCCTTTCGCCGCGACCGAAAGATCGAACCCGCCGTGCCGCGAGAAAAGCGCGAGCATGTGGTCTAGGAACGGGATTGACGTGGAGATTTTTCCGCTTCCCTCGCCTTCCAGGCGCAACGCCAGGGATATGTCGGTCTCTTTCGTCTTGCGGACGATATTGGCTTCCCTGGGCATACCCTCTACGCCTCCCCTTTGATCCGCGCCAGAACGGCCTGCGCATGCGCGACCAGGCCCTCTTTCACAGCCAGTCTCACGACATGAGGCGCATCGGTGGAAAGCGCCCGAATTTGATATGATACCACATTCATTTTCTTGAGGAAATTCGCCACTCCAAGGGGGGAGGAGAATCGCGCCGCCCCTCCCGTCGGCAGAGTATGGTTTATCCCGGCAATATAATCTCCGACGGCCACGGGGCTGTGCGGGCCCAGAAAAGCCGTTCCCGCGTTGCGGATCCCTTCCAGGGCGCCCCACGGATTCTCCACCATGACGCTCAGGTGCTCCGGCGCGATGGCGTTCACGACCTCGATCCCCTCCTTGAGGTCGCGGACGAGGAAACCGCGCCCGCGCTCCAGGGACACCGAAAGGATCTCGCGGCGGGGCAGATTTTTCACCTGCCGGAGAATCTCGGCCTCGACTTCCCGGGACAGGTACGGCGAGTCGGTCACAAGCGCGACGAAAGCGTCCTCGTCGTGCTCGGCCTGCGACAGGAGGTCGGCGGCCACGTACGAAGCCCTGGCCGAATCGTCGGCGAGCACCGCAAGTTCGCTCGGGCCGGCCAGCATGTCGATCCCTACGACGCCGTAGACCTGCCGCTTCGCCTCGGTCACGTAGGCGTTTCCCGGGCCGGCTATCACGTCCACCTGCGGCACCGATTCGGTGCCGAAGGCCATGGCACCCACCGCCTGCGCGCCCCCGATTCGAAAGACCCGGGCGACGCCGGCGATCCGCGCCGCGGCGAGGACTATGTCGGGCACCTTTCCGCCGGGGGCCGAGCATGCGGCGATCACCTCGCGGACTCCGGCCACGCGCGCGGGGACGGCGTTCATGAGCAGCGTCGACGGATAGGCCGCCTTCCCCCCGGGGACGTAGATCCCGGCCCTCGACACCGGGATGACGCGCTGCCCAATGAGGGCGCCGGGGATCTCGGCGGAGTATCCTTCCTCAACCTGGTGACGGTGGAACGCCTCGATCCGTGAGGAGGCAAGGGAGAGCGAACTTTTCAACGCCTTGGGCACACGTTTCCACGCGGCCTCGATATCCCCGCGGGAGACGGCGAACCCCTTCCTTCCCGGGTCGAATCCGTCGAACCGGCGCGTGTACTCCGCGACCGCCTCGTCTCCCTCCGTGCGCACGCGCGAGAGCACCTCGGAAACCACCGCCGAGACCTTCGCGGAATCCGTGCGGCCCCGCGAACGGGCCGCCTCCAGCGCCTTCCGGTACGCAGCCGTTCCCGATTTCACCCATAGCACAGCCGCGATCCTCCTATTCCTTTACCCTGGAGATCCGGGCCCCCAGGGAGGCGAGCTTGTTCTCCAGCGCTTCGTAGCCGCGGTCGAGATG
>DATBLU010000132.1:0-2633 GCA_036555205.1 Candidatus Deferrimicrobiaceae bacterium | reverse complement strand
CGCCGGGGACCAGATCTTCGGATTTTCCGGGCCGGCCTCCAAGGCGATCGCCGTCTTCGTGCTCACCGCAGCCGTCACGGTTTTCCTGTTTTCCATTCCGGACCAGTCGCAAGGCTGGCACCATTCCCGCGACCTCGTGCGGAAACTGTTCTTCGTCCCGCTGCTTTTGTCCGCGGCGTGGTTCGGGGGGGCCGGGGCCGCCGCGTCCACCGCGGTCGTCACGGGGATCTGCGGCGGATCGGTGGCGCTTTCCTGGCCGGAAGACCTCGCCGCCCAGGCGGGGCAGGTAGGCGAGCTGGGCGTCTTCTGGATGGTAGGGGCGCTTGCGGCGAACTTTTTCGAGCAGCAGAAGAAATACGTCCGATACGTGGAAGAGGCGAACGAGAACACCCTGGGCGCACTCGCCTCCGCGCTGGACGTCCGGGAGCACGGCATGGGACTCCATTCCAGGCGGGTGGCCGAATACACTCTCAGGCTTGCGGCGGAGATGGGTATTAAAGGTGAAAGGGCGCTCCCGGCGATCGGAAAGGGAGCGCTGCTGCACGACGTCGGGAAGATCGGCGTCCCCGACAGCGTGCTCCTTAAGCCGGGGCCGCTGTCTCCGGACGAATGGGAGGTCATGTGCACGCACCCGGACGTCGGGAACCGTATGCTGCAGAAGATCGAATTCCTGCGCGGGCCGGCGCAGATCGTCCTGTGCCACCACGAGCGGTTCGACGGGACGGGATACCCTCGGGGGCTTAAAGGGGACGAAATTCCGATCGGCGCCAGGATGTTCGCCGTGATCGACGTCTACGACGCCCTTACGACCGAGCGGCCGTACCACGATGCCGCGACGCACGCGGCGGCGCTCGAGATAATACGCTCGGGCGCCGGCAAGCATTTCGACCCGGCGGTGGTGGCGGCGTTCGAGCGGGTGCCTGCCGGGGATTGGCAGGCGATCGCCTCGAAGATAGCGGGATCGGCTTGAAGGGAGAGCGGGAGGATCCTGGCCCTCACCAGGTCCCGATCGAGGACAGCATCGACCTGCACACCTTCATGCCCCGGGAGGTCGCCTCGGTCGTCGAGGATTATCTGGAAGAGGCGTCCCGCGCGGGGATCAGGCAGGTTCGCATCATCCACGGGCGGGGGACCGGGACGCAGCGGCAAATCGTCCGCTCGGTCCTATCCCGCAGCCCCTTGGTGGTATCGTATGCGGAGGCGCCGCCGGAGGCCGGCGGATGGGGCGCGACCGTCGCCGTGCTCCGGCCGCGCGGCCCTTCTATCTCCGGCAGGTGATCTCGATCCGGTTCACGTTGGCGACGATCGCCTTGTCTTTCCTTACTGTCTCGTCCGTCGCGAGCGACTTGCGGACCAGGGAGAGCGCCGCTACGTGAAATGGGCTCTCGGGCTTCCCCGGCAGGCGGTACGAGATCCAGAGGCCGTCCTTCTCCGACTCGACCAGCCCCGCCTCGTAAAGGGTCTTGAGATGATGGGAGACGTTGGGCTGGGACCCCTTCAAGACGTGCTGGATCTCGCAGACGCAAAGGGGCCTGCCCTCCAGCATCTTGAGGATGCGGACGCGCGTTTCGTCGGACAAGGCTTTGAACACTTTCGTGGTTTTCTTCAACGGCTCCCCCCCCAAAATATTAGTATAGACTAATATTCCGTGCTTTTCCGGGTCAAGCGGGGAGGACAGAATGGTTTCGCGCGGAGGCGCCGCGAGGGGGCGCCGCATCAAGGTGCTGTTCCTGTGCACGGGCAATTCCTGCCGCAGCCAGATGGCGGAAGGGTGGGCCCGTTCGCTCAAGTCCGACCGGATCGAGGCGCATTCGGCCGGAGTCGCTCCGTGCTTCGTGCACCCGCTCGCGGCACGGGTGATGAAGGAGGCCGGCGTGGACGTTTCGGGCCAGTACTCCAAGCATGTCGACGAGCTCGAAGGCATCGCCTTCGATTACGTCGTTACGCTGTGCGACTATGCCGACAGCAAATGCCCCGTCTTCCCAGGCCAGGGCAAGCGGATCCACCGGCCGTTCGAGGACCCTATACACGCCCGCGGAACCGAGGCGGAAGTACTGGCCAAGTTCCGTTCAGTCCGCAACCGCATCCGCGCCTTCGTCGAGGGGATGCCGGAGAACCTCGAGGAGCCGGAAGCGAAATGACGGGATTCCCCCACTCTTTATAAGGCAAGGAGAAACGATGGCATTCCGCGACCTGCGGGAGTTTCTTTCGGCGCTCGACGCTCGCGGCGAGCTGAAACGGATCGCGGCCCCGGTGTCGGCCGAGCTGGAAGCGGCCGAGATCGCCGACCGCGCGGTCAAGTCGGGAGGTCCCGCCCTCCTGTTCGAGAACGTTCGGGGCAGTGGAGTCCCCCTGGCCATGAACCTCTTCGGAACGATGGGCCGCATGTGCCTTGCTCTCCGCGTCTCCTCCCTCGACGAGATAGGGGAGCGGATGAAGGAGGTTATCGAGCCGGAGATCCCCTCCAACCTGATCGAGAAGCTGAAGATGCTGCCCAAGCTCGCCAGGCTGGCCGATTTCGTGCCGAAGACGGTTTCGTCCGCCCCGTGCCAGGAGGTGGTCGAGAGGGACAAGCCGTCTCTCTCCTTCCTGCCGGTCGTCAAGACCTGGCCGGGAGACGGCGGGCCGTTCAT
>DATBLU010000130.1:0-6502 GCA_036555205.1 Candidatus Deferrimicrobiaceae bacterium | reverse complement strand
ATCAGCGCGGCCGTCACGGCCACGTTCAGCGAGGCGGTCGCACCGGCAAGCGTTACCGCGTCCTCGTTCACCGTGGGCGGCGTTACCGGGACGATTTCCGTGAACGGCGCGACGGTCACGTTCACCCCGTCGGCGCCCCTTGCGAACAACACGTCATACACGGCGACGCTTACGACCGCCGTCACTGACGTCGCCGGGAATCACCTGGCGGCAAACCGCACATGGACGTTTGCCACCACCTCGACGGCGGACTCGACGGGGCCCAGGGTGAGCTCGGTCAATCCGTCCGATACCCAGCCGGGCGTTCCGGTCAATGTCGACTTGACGGTGACGTTCAGCGAGGCAGTCAATGTGCCGGCGGGATCGTTCACCTTGAGCGACGGAGCGGGAAGCGTGCCGGGGACGGTCTCCGTGTCAGGCGCGACGGCCACGTTCATCCCGTCGGTGATTCTCTCCGACAACACCACGTATACGGTCAGGGTGACGAACGCCGTCACGGACCTCACCGGAAACCACCTGGCGACCGATTACAGCTGGACCTTCACCACGAGCGCCCCTTTGATCGAACCCACGCCCTCAGTGGAGAGTGAAAGCGCCGGCGGCGGGTGCGCGATGGCCGGGACGAGGGGAGACATCAAGGACCTTGCCGGGACCTACGGTTTCCTGATGCTCACCGCTCTGGGAATTGCCGTACGGGGGCGCATGCGGAGGAGAGATAAATAACCGGCGCATCCGGTTCCAAGCAGTCGTAAAGCACGATCCGCGCGGGCAGGGGGCGAAACGGCTCCCTGCCCGCGCTTAATTTTTTCAGGCGGCGTTCGACGGTTCAGAGGGCCTCCAGGACCTCCTCGGCGTGCCCTTCGGGTTTCACATTCCGGAACACCTTCGCGATCCTGCCCTGCTCGTCGATGACGAAGGTCGATCTCAGGATTCCCATCGTTTTCTTCCCGTACAGGTTCTTCTCACCCCAGGCTCCGTACTGCACGGAGACTGCGTGATCCGGGTCGGACAGCAGCGTGAAGGGCAAGCCGAACTTGTCGATGAACTTCACGTGGCTGTCGGCTGGATCCGGGGATACTCCCAGAACGACGGCGTTCTTCGAGGCGATCTTCACATGGGTGTCCCGGAAGGCGCACGCCTCAACGGTGCACCCCGGGGTATCGTCCTTCGGGTAGAAGTACAGGACGACCTTCCTGCCCTTGAAGTCGGCGAGCTTCACGGGATTGCCCGACTCATCCGAAAGCTGGAACGAGGGCGCCTTCGCTCCCTCCTTTACCTCGTCCATGATATTCCTCCCGCCTATCTCAGGATGTTCAGTGTGGGTTTGATAAGCTCCAGGAACTCCATCCGCGTCGATTCACGGGTCCTGAAGACGCCCAGCATCGACGAGGTGACCGCCTTGGAGTTCTGCTTTTCGACGCCGCGCATCATCATGCACAGGTGGAACGCTTCTATGACGACCGCCACGCCGGCCGGATTCAAGGTGTCCATGATCGCCGTTGCGATTTCCTGGGTAAGCCGCTCCTGCACCTGCAGCCTGCGCGCATAGAGCTCCACCACCCGGGCGATCTTGGACAGCCCGACTATGTTTTTCCTCGGCATATAGGCAACGTGGCACTTCCCGAAAAAGGGAAGCAGGTGGTGCTCGCACAGGGAGAATATGTCGATGTCCTTGACGATCACCATCTCGTCGTACTGCTCGTGGAAAAGGGCGCGCTGCAGCACCTCGCGGGGGTTCTGCGCGTAGCCCGAGGTGAGTGTTGCTATAGCCTTCTCGTACCGTTCCGGGGTCCGCTTCAGCCCTTCCCGGTCAGGATCCTCCCCAATCTTGATCAGCAAGTCCCGTATAAGTTCCTGCATAATGGAACCATCATATAGCACCAGGAGGGTCGCCCAAAATGAAAAAGGGAACGGCCAAGGGTCTATCCGGATCAATCGCCGGCGGTCTGCAGCAGGCGCTGCAAAACGAGGTGGACGGGCGGGAATTCTACAGGATGGCCGCCCGAAGCGCCCGCCGCGACGGACCGCGGCAAATGTTCACGTTCCTGATGGAGGAGGAGGAGAAGCATCGGGAAGCGATCGCCGCGCAGATCGCCAGGATGGCCGAAGGGAAGCATCCGAAGAGGATCCGGGGGCCAGCGGACCGGAAGGCTATCCGGAAATTCCGCTCCCCTCTGTTCACGGAGGATTTCGTCGCGAAGGGGAGGAACGTGGAAGGGGAGGCGGCGGCGCTTTCGATCGGCATGACGCTTGAGAGGCGGGCGATAGAGCAATTCGGCGTCCTGCGGAAGAAAGTCAAGGGAGACGCCCCCGCGGAGCGGCTGTTCGACGAGCTGATCGCCTGGGAGAAGGAGCACCTCGACATCCTTGCGCGCCAGTACGGGCAGCTGCGGGAGATGTACTGGGAGGAAGCGCGGTTCTGGCCGTTCTGACATGAGAACCGACGAAGAACTTATAGAGCTCTACCGGAAGGGGAGCCGGGACGCATTCGAGGAGCTCTTCGCCCGTTACCACAGGAAGGTGATCCATTTCGCCTACCGCATGACGGGCGACCAGGCAAGGGCGGAGGAGGCGGCCCAGGAGACGTTCTTGAGGATCGCCCGTGCGGCGTTCACATGGGAGCCGAAGGCGAGATTCACCACCTGGATGTACACCGTCGCCCGCAGGACGACGCTCAATTTCCTTCGCGACGACAAGGACGACCGGGACAAGGTTCCGATCCTCCCCGGCGAGGAGACCGACGACGGGTCGCCCGCAATACAGCTCCCGGGTCCCTCTGCACTTAATCCCGAAGAGATGGCGTGGGGCGCGGAGATCCAGGAGCGGTTCGTCGCCGCCCTGCAAAAGCTTCCGGAAGGGTATCGATCGGCTTTCGTGCTGAACCGCGGAGACGGCCTGTCATATGAAGAAGTGGCTGCCGTTCTTGGAATTACGGTGCAAGCGGTCAAGAGCCGCATATTCCGGGCGCGGGAAATGCTCCTTGAGTCACTTTCTGAGCTGTTGCCGTGAAACCATTTCCGCCTGCAGGGGTTTATATGGAAAAGCGGGGATATTTCAATGGAATGCCGTGAGTTAAGGGAAATCATAAGCTTATCGCTCGACGGGGAGGCCTCACCGGAGGAGGCCAGGCTTGTTCTCAACCATATCGAGGGGTGCGCGGGGTGCCGCGCCTTCGAACGTAAGATGCGGGCTATCGGGACAGGTGTTTCGAAGACCGAAGGAGCCGTCCCCCCCGATTTCCGGGAGAAGCTGTTCGCCCGGATGGAGGCTGAGGACCTCCTGCCGCGGCGCCGCAGCCTGTTTGCATTCTCCATCCGATGGGCGGCTGTCCCGCTTGCGGCGGCGGCCGCACTGGTCCTGTTCCTTGTTTCCTCCCCGGAGAAGGGCAAGGATGCCGTCTCCACCCAGGAACGGCTTCCGGCCGTAGCACGGACCGGCCCTGCAGCGGAAACCATGCAGCCGTCATCGCCTCCGCTTTCGGGTTCTCCCGGCTCCACGCTTGCTGACGATCCCCGGCGGGAGACCGCCTCCGCTGCGCGTGCCGGCGCCGAACTGACTCCCGAAGAGCGGGATATCATCGCCCATCTCGACATCCTCGAGGATCCGTCGGCGCTTGACGCGCCGGGGGACGTCGATGAAATGGATATCTTCGAGCCGCCGCACAGGAGGCAGGGGTGAGCCTGGCGAAGAACGGCGGCATGGCAAGGAAAGTCCTCTGCGCGGCCCTTCTCGCGCTCGCGCTGTGCCTGGTTCCGCCCGGCCTGGACGCCGATTCGAGAAGCCGCGGAGGAGGGGGGGGAGGGCCGGAAAGGCTTGGGGATAAGCGCCCTGGGGAAGTAACTCCCGAACGGATGGAGCGATGGCGGCGGATGTCCCCCGAGGAGAGGGAGCGGGTCCGGGAGCGATATCACCGGTGGAAGGAGCTGCCTCAGGAGCAGAAAGAGCGTATCCTCGATCGTAGGCGGCGCTGGCGGGAGCTCCCGGAGTCGGAACGCAATTATCTGCGGGGGCGGCGTGAGATATATCGCGATGCCTGGCCCGATGAGAAGGCAGCGATCAGGAAGTTCTTCGGAAACTGGAAGGAGCTTCCGCCGGAGCGACGCAAGACGCTGAAGCGCAGGATAGCGGAATGGCGCGGCATGCCCGCCGCGGAGCGGGACGAGCAGATGATGAACTGGTCGTTCTACCGGAATCTGGCACCGGGGGAGCAACGGGCCGTCCAGCGGTTCCTCTTCTCGGAGCCTCCGCCGCGGCCGCCGGCCGGCCGGCGCGGACCGTCGGGCGATGCGGTTCCCGAACGTCCCGGCCCCCCGGGAAGCCCTTCCGGGCCGCCTCGTGAGTGATCCGCGGCAGGAGTGGATGCGAATCGCGCTCCGCGAAGCGGAGAAAGCCGCCGCTTCCGGAGAGGTTCCCGTAGGCGCCATCGTCGTCGGGCCTTCCGGAGAGATCCTCTCCCGCGCCCACAATCGCCCAGTTTCGGAATGCGATCCCACAGCCCATGCCGAGATCCTCGCCCTGCGGAAGGCGGCGAAGAAGTCGGGAAACTACCGGCTGGACGGATGCCGCCTCGTCGTGACGATAGAGCCGTGCCCGATGTGCGCCGGCGCCGCCGTCCATGCCCGCGTGGCGGAAATCATCTATGGGGCCGACGACCCGAAGACGGGAGCCGTCCGGACCCTGTACAGGATCGCGTCCGATCAACGCCTCAACCATCACGCCTACGTTATCTCCGGAGTCCTCGCGGAGGAGTGCTCGGCCCTCATGGCGGAATTCTTCCGCTCTCGCCGGTAACTTAATCCGGGGACGTTCCTGAACTTTACTTTTTCAAGGTTCAAGAAAGTCCGGGGACGTCCCTGAACTAAAATAACGGGGAGAAAATCCGGGCGGTGTCTTCCAGGAGGCGCACGATTTTCGGTCGTCGTCCGAACGCCGAGGGATCAAGCTCCGCCGCGAACGACAGGTCCGTCTCGAACCCCGAAGCGAGCGCGTCGATCTCCTTCCTTCCGTACAGGAAAATGCCCAGCTCGAAATTGAGGAAGAAGCTGCGGATGTCGACGTTCGAGGAGCCAACGACCCCGACGTCGTCGTCGATGATAAGAACTTTGGAATGGAGATTCGTCGGCAGGTAGAGGTAGATCTTCACCCCCGCCTGCATCAGGTCGTCGAAGTACGAACGGCCCGCCAGCTCCACCGTCTTCAGATCCGATTTCTCCGGCATGAGCAGCCGCACGTCGACTCCGCGAAGGGACGCGTTTTCCAGGCAGGTGCTGATCGCATCGTCTGGCACGAAGTACGGAGTCGCTATCCAGATTCTCCTGCGCGCAAGCGTGAACGCCGTGAACACTCCCTGGTATATGGGACGCATGGCGCGGTCGGGCCCCGAGGCAACGACCTGTACAAGCCCGTTCCCCGGGGTGTTTTCGGGAGCGGCAAGCGGGGGGAACATCACCCCTTCCGGCCCAACCTCGTCGGTTGCGAACGCCCAGTCGTCCAGGAAGATCGCCTGCAGGTCCCTGACCGACATCCCCTCGATCACCACGGCGCTGTCCCTCCAGAGGCCGGGCCCGGCGCGCGGGCGCATGTAGCGGTTCCCGATGTTCATCCCCCCGGTGAAGGCGGCCCGTCCGTCGGCGATCAGCAATTTTCGGTGGTTGCGCAGGTGGGCCGACCACTTCCGGTGCAGAGGGAGCGCGGGAAGGAACGCCGCGACTTCCCCTCCCGCTTTTCGCAGAGGACGGACGATCTGGCGCAATGCCCGCCAGGAGCCGACCGCATCCAGCAGCAGCCGGACGCGGACGCCCGCCCTTGCCCGGGAGGCAAGTGCGTGGATGAACCTCTTTCCGACCGGATCGACATCCAGGATGAAGAACTGGCAGTGAATGTGGTCGCGGGCCCCCTCGATAAGTCCGAGAACCGTTCCGTAGACCGCCTCTCCTCCTTCGACGACTGTGATGCGGTTCCCCGCGACCGGCGGTGGCGCGCCGGCCGTCGTCAGGACGCGCCCGCAAGTTGCGGAGATGGGCGAGGGAAGGTCCTCGGGCCTTACCCGGTTCTCGACGGAGCTTTCGGTGGAGCCGACCGCGCCGGTCTTCGCGCGGATGTGGCGGCGTATCCGGCGGCCGCCCACGAGGAAGTAGAGGGGGACGCCCACCACGGGAAGAAGCGCGATGGAGAGCACCCAGGCGACCGTGGCGGCAGGCTGGCGCCGCTCGAGGATGATCCGGGGGATCAGGACGAAGGCGAAGACGTACCCCGCGGTCGAAAGGACCAGCGCCGCGATCCGCCAGCCGTCTTGCATCGGTCGCCTCCGTTGGAACCGGGATCCCCCGGTATGAAGCGGTATTCCCCGCGCTTTCCAGCTACGTCGCGTTTCCGATATAATACCGTTCCTGCGCGCGGAGGGGTACCGAAGTGGCCGTAACGGGGTCGACTCGAAATCGACTTGGCGGTGCGAGCCGCCACGTGGGTTCGAATCCCACCCCCTCCGCCAAGATTTTCCCAC
>DATBLU010000048.1:0-15754 GCA_036555205.1 Candidatus Deferrimicrobiaceae bacterium | reverse complement strand
CAGGAGATATTCAGCCACCACGTCTACAACGTAATTTTCACCCTCCACGGATCGATAATGATTTTCCTTTTCGTCATCCCGGCGATTCCGTCGGGGCTGGGGAACTTCTTCATCCCGCTGCTGATCGGGGCCCGGGACGTTGCTTTCCCGAGGCTCAACCTCGCCAGCTACTGGATATTCGTCGCGGGGATCCTGATCATGGTGGCATCGCTCCTACGGCCCATGGACACGGGATGGACCTTCTACACCCCCTATTCCGCGAAAACCGCCGCCGACGTCACCCTCCTTTCCTTCGGCATCTTCCTGATCGGCATGTCGTCGATACTGACCGGACTTAACTTCATCGTCACGATACACAAGCTCCGGGCTCCGGGGATGGACTGGCACCGGCTGCCCCTTTTCATCTGGGGGATGTATTCGACGAGCATCATCCAGGTCGTCGCGACCCCCGTGGTGGGCGTCACATTCCTTCTCCTTGCGCTGGAGCGGCTATTCGGGATCGGGTTCTTCGATCCCGCGAAGGGAGGAGATCCGCTGCTGTTCCAGCATTTCTTCTGGTTCTACTCGCACCCGGTGGTCTACGTCATGATTCTCCCCGCCATGGGAATCATCTCCGAGGTCGTGCCGGTCTTTTCGCGCAAGCCCATCTTCGGGTACAAGGCGATCGCATACTCGTCGCTGGCCATCGCGTTCATCGGGTTCTTCGTGTGGGGCCACCACATGTTCGTAAGCGGAATGTCCAAGACCGCCAACATCATCTTCTCGTTCCTCACGTTCTTCGTGGCCGTCCCCACCGCGGTCAAGGTATTCAACTGGATCGCGACGCTGTACAAGGGGTCCATCACGTTCGAATCGCCGATGCTGTACGCCCTGACCTTCATCTTCCTGTTCACGTTCGGCGGACTGACCGGCATGTTCCTGGGCGCTCTTGCCACCAACGTCCATGTGCACGACACGTATTTCGTCGTGGCCCACTTCCACTACACGATGATGGGAGGGACGGTGGTGGGATTCCTCGCCGGGCTGCACTACTGGTTCCCGAAGATGACGGGCAGGATGCTGAACGAGAAACTCGCCAGGGCGGGGTGGCTCCTGACGTTCATCGGCTTCAACGTGACGTTCCTTACCCAGTTCTTCCTGGGGTACAAGGGGATGCCGCGGCGGTGGGCCGAGTACCCCGCGCAGTTCCAGGATCTCAATATCGTGTCCACCGTGGGATCGTGGATCCTGGCCACGGGTATACTGATCATGTTCGTAAATTTCATCCGCGGGTATTATGCGGGCGAGCCGGCGCCGGCCAATCCGTGGAAAAGCCTGACGCTGGAATGGCAGGCGGCATCCCCCCCGTCGACGGAGAATTTCGAGAAGATCCCCGTGGTGACGGATTGGCCGTACGGCTACGCCAAGAGGAAACCCGAAGGGAATGAGTGATCATACGGCACACCCGGAATTGACCGCGGAGGGCTCCGGCCACGCGCACATGGATCCGGCGCAGGCGTACGACGCCGCCAAGCTGGGGATATGGACTTTCCTTGCGACCGAGGTCCTGCTCTTCGGCGGGCTTTTCACGGCGTACATCGTCTTCCGCCTCAAGTTCCCCGAGATGTTCCGGATCGACCACGCCCACCTGGACCGGCTCATGGGAGCGACCAACACGGTCGTCCTCATATGCAGCAGCCTGACCGTGGCGCTCGGCATCGCGGCCATACGGAAGGGGAAGCAGGGGCTGCTCAAGATTTATCTCGCCCTGACGATCCTTCTGGCGGCGGTGTTCCTCGGGATAAAGTACGTTGAGTGGAAAGAGAAGTTCGCCCACGGGCTGTTCCCCGACACCGACGTGTTCTTCTCCCTTTACTTCGTGATGACGGGGCTGCACGGTCTCCACGTCCTGGGGGGCATGGTGGTTCTCGGGGGCGTCCTGGCGCTCGCCTGGCAGGGAAAATTTACGGAGCGTTATTATACGCCGGTGGAAGTTTCCGGTTTATACTGGCACTTCGTGGACCTGGTCTGGATCTACCTGTTCCCCCTGTTCTACCTTATAGGGTAGGAGAGACATGAAGAGCTCGCACGGCACGGGTTACGGAATCTACCTGGCGGTCTTTGCCGCCCTGCTGGCGTTGACAGGGGCGACCGTCGCGGTATCCTACGTGGACCTGGGCGTTATGAACGTCGCCGTCGCCCTGCTCATCGCGTCGCTTAAAGCCTCTCTCGTCGCGCTGTTCTTCATGCACCTGAAGTTCGAGAACAAACTCGTCTGGGCGTTTGCGCTGGTCCCGATCTTCTTCCTGGTGCTGATCGTCGGGGGAACGATCTCGGATACCCTGTACCGCTGAAAATCCAAGGAGGCAATCATGCTGGGAAGGGCGACCGTCGGCCTGTTCTTCCTGCTCCTCGTCTGGGGAAACCTGGTGGCGGGTCTCAAGGCGGGCCTCGCGTGCCCGGACTGGCCGCTTTGCCACGGGAAGATCCTGCCGCCGTTCCGGATGGACATCTACATGGAGTTTCTCCACAGGGTGATCGCCGCCGTGGCGGCCCTGTTCCTGGCGGCCCTTTCGTGGAGCCGGTACCGGGACTACCGCGGGGCGGCGAAGGCCGTGCCCATACTGGCCGTAGGGCTGGTCGCCGTGGAGGTGGTTCTTGGGGGTGCGGTAGTCCTGCTGCGCATTCCCGCGCAGCTTACGACGGTCCATTTCATGATAGGCCTCGTCGTGTTCCTCCTGGCCGTTTACATGGCTTCCTTCGACGGGTTCCGGGAGCCGCCCGCGTTTTCCCTGTCGGGGCGGTCCGCCCTGTTCTTCGGGGTAGGCGCGCTGGTCTTCTTGCTGGCGGCCCTGGGGGCATACGTGCGGCATGCCGACGCGGGACTTGCCTGCACGGATTGGCCGTCCTGTTTCGGCGGAATCCTTCCGACGGTCTTCTCGGGACACGTCCTGATCCACTTCTCGCACCGTGTGCTTGCGGCCCTCGTGTTCCTTACGATAATCGCGCTTTATGCTGCGGTGTCCCTTGACCGGCGATACAGGGAGAGCAAGAGGCTCGCCGGGGCCCTTCTGTTGCTTGCCGTGGGCCAGGTCTTGATAGGCGGCGCGGTCGTGCTGACCAAGCTGTATTTCCTGGCGACGGGCCTTCACCTTGCAGTCGCGCTCGGGATGCTGACCGTCCTCTTTCATCTTTGGGCGCGTGAAGTCAAGCGGGGGGAGGCGATGCCATAGAACCCCTGACCATGCCCGGGAAAGCGATGGCCAAGGCATCGCCGCATCCCGCCGGCGGTTTCCTGTCGTCGGCGCTGCTTATTTCGAGGCCCGGGATCGCCGCCGGCGTGACCCTTTCGGGCCTGTCGGGGATGGTCCTGGCGGGAAGGGGTTTGCCGCCGCCGGGCCTGGGAGCGGTGTGCCTCGCTTGCATCATCATGGCCGCCTGCGGATCCGCAGTGGCAAACGGGCTCCTCGACGCGGACAGGGATTCGCGCATGCGCAGGCTCGATGCCAGGGTATCGGCGCTCGAGAAGGTGGGGAGAAAGGAAGCCCTGGCGATCTCCATCGCCCTGACGGCGGGCTCGCTGACGCTGTCCATGCTCTTCCTTCCCGCCGCGGCATCGCTTCTTCTCCTGGCGGCGATCGGCAGCTACACCGCGCTCTACACGATTTATTTCAAACGGCGGTCCCCTTACGGCAGCGTGCCGGGGGGGATACCCGGGGCGCTCCCCGTCCTTATAGGGTACGCCGCGGTCGAGCCTCGCCTGGGAGCCGACGGCATTCTCCTTTTCCTGCTGATGCTTCTGTGGCAGCCGCCACATTTCTGGGCGCTGGCGCTCAAACACAAGGAGGATTACCGTTCCGCCGGCTTTCCCGTAATGCCGGTCGCGCTCGGTGAGCCTTACACCAAAATACTGATATTCGTCTATGCGGCGGCGCTGCTGCCTCTTTCCATGGGCATGTGGTGGCTGGGGTACTGCTCGGCGGCATTCGCGGCGTCCGCGATCGCCCTCGGGGCTTACTTCCTCTTTTCCTGCTACCGGAACATCGTGGCGTCGCCCAGGTTCGGCCGGGCGTTCGGCGCCTCGATCGTATACATAATGGGGATCCTTCTCGCGGTCATAGTGGACGTATCCGCACGCTCCATCCGGTAAACCGCGGTCATCCCCGCTCGCGGCGGCGGGCAGGATGCGTTATCATTATCAATCAACACGAATCTCCCTGGAGAATCATGCAATGAGCCTTCTTGTCGTCGGTTCGATGGCGTTCGACAGCATAAGGTCGCCATTCGGGGAAGTGGAAAAGGTCGTCGGAGGGTCCGCCACCTACTTCTCCCTGGCGGCGAGCTACCTGGCGCCTGTAAGGCTTGTGTCGGTGGTCGGGAAGGACTTCCCGCAGCATACCGTCCGGATGCTCTCCGCGCGGTCGATCGACACCAGGGGCTTGAAGATCGCCGATGGCAAGACGTTCCGCTGGAAGGGTTACTACGAGTACGACCTGAACACGGCCCACACGGTCGAAACGGAGCTGAACGTTTTCAAGGATTTTGCGCCCGTGCTGCCCGAGGAGTACCGGGACACTCCCTATGTTTTCCTCGGGAACATAGATCCGCGCATCCAGATGGACATGCTCTCGCAGGTGCGAAATCCCAGGCTTGTCGCCCTGGACACCATGAACTACTGGATCGAGAACAGCCCCGGGCCGCTTCGCGAGGCGATCGGAAAGGCTGACATAGTGATATTCAACGAGAGCGAGCTGCGGGAGATATCCGGTGAATACAACCTGGTGAAGGCGGCTCGCGCCGTCATGAGCTGGGGGCCGACCCGCGTAGTGATCAAAAGGGGAGAATACGGCGTCCTGCACCTTTCGGACGGCACGATGTTCGCGGCGCCGGCCTATCCGCTCGAGACGATCTTCGATCCCACCGGCGCCGGCGACAGCTTCGCCGGCGGTTTTATGGGGTACCTCGCGTCCCGCGACGGTTCGGATCCCACCGAGATGGACTACCGCCTCGCGACCATGTTCGGGAGCGCCATAGCTTCATTCACCGTGGAGGCGTTCAGCACCGAACGGCTGGAGAAGCTGTCTCCAGGGGATATCGCCACGCGGGTCGATGCCTTCAGGGCGCTTACGGAATTCCGTGTTTGAGGGATCGCAATAGAACACATTTGTAATGTTTTTTGCACAAGTGTCTTTACCTGATTTCCCGGAGTGATAAATCCTTTGTAATATAAGGGGATATCAACAGTGAACGGATGGCATGATAATTGTGTGTATGAATTGCATCACATGGCCGAAAGGCCGGAAAATTCCCGGGGCTACCCCTCCCCCGGGGCTTCGACGACGACCCGGCGCTCCTCCACGCAGGGTCGTCGTTTCCGTTTCAATCAAACTCCGCCGCAGCTTTGCTTCCTTGACCGGGCCGCAGTCAAGGGCATAGAATGTTGGCCGGTTTTGTTGCTTCGTAGGAGACGATAATGTCAAGACTTTCCGCCGCCGCAGGGCTGGCCTGGCAGATAGCCGCATCCGAGGCCGCCACCGCCCGGCATCCCCTCATCGAGCGGGAGCATCTGCTGATCGGGATCTTAAGCCTTCACAAGGCGCTGGGATTCCTCCGCTTCTCGAAGGTCGAAGCACTTCCGGTCGAGGCCGTGCGCGCCGAAGCGGACGGCATCGAACAGATACTGGGATCGATGGGAATATCGTCGGTTTCCTTCCGGCGCGGAGTCCGGTCGAGGCTGCGGCCCGGTTTCGCGCATCCCGCCGAGCAGGTGGTGCACCGAAGCGATGCCTGCAAGGCCATTTTTCGCAGGGCGAACGAGTTTGCCGATCGGGCAAAAGCCGTGGAGACCTGCGCGCAGCACCTGCTGGGAGCCGTTCTCGAGGATCCGGGTCCTGTGATTACCGCGGTTATCGTCGGGGCGGGGCTGGAGCTGGAGGCATTTCGCAAGGAGGTCCTGTCCGAAAACGCGTCGGTCGGAAGGCAGCGCGTGACCCGCGAGGAAGCGGGGACGGCGATCCCGATGGAGGAGGAGTCCCGCATATCGGAAACCCCCCTCCTCGACCGGTATGGACGCGACATAACCAGGGCGGCGAGGGAAGGGCGGCTCATGCCGTTCGTCGACTCCGAAAGAACGCGAAACACGCTCCGCCAGCTGCTCAAGGTGCTCCTGATGCCAACGAAGAACAACCCGGTTCTAGTCGGGGAAGCGGGGGTCGGAAAGACCGCGATCGTGGAAGCGCTCGCGGAGCGCATCGCGATGGGGCGGGACAGGCGTGTGCTGGGCGGGAAGCGGCTGGTGGAGCTTTCGATGGCCGAACTGGTGGCGGGCACCAAATACCGGGGGGAGTTCGAGGAACGTCTGACCAGGCTCATCGAGGAGGTCCGCGCCCACCCCGAAGTGATCATGTTCATCGACGAATTCCACACGGTGGTCGGGGCCGGCCGCGCTGAAGGCGCCCCCATGGACGCGGGGAACATCATGAAGCCTGCGCTCGCGCGCGGTGAGCTCCGCTGCATCGGCGCGACCACCATCGCCGAGTTCCGCCGCAGCATCGAGAAGGACCCGGCCCTGGAGCGCCGCTTCCAGCCCATACAGGTGATAGAGCCCGCCAGGGACGAAACGCGGGAAATCCTGCTGGGCCTGCGCGCCCACAGGGAGTCGCACTTCGGGGTGACTATCACCGATGAGGCGATAACGGCTGCGGTCGATCTGTCGATCCGGTTCGACCCGACGCACTTCCTGCCCGACAAGGCGATCGACCTGCTGGACCGCGCATGCGCCGAGTGCCGCGTGCCCCTGCTCTCGCTGGCGCTGGAGTCGGACCGCGTCGGCCCCATGGGGGTCGCCGTGGTCAAGCCGGAGGTCGTGGCGCGGGTCGTCGCCGAGAAGATGGGGATCCCCATCGAGGTCGTCCGCGGGGGAATGGGGGGGCTGACGGAGTCCCGGATCCGCGGCCTTGAGGAATACCTCAACCGCCACATCGTCGGCCAGAAGGACGCCGTCTCCTGGGTGTGCCGCCGCCTGCTTCTCGCGCACGCCGGCCTGGGGGACCGCCGCCGCCCGCTGGGAGTGTTCCTCTTCCTTGGGCCGTCCGGAGTGGGAAAGACCGAGCTGGCGCGGCGCATGGCCGCCTACCTGTTCTCGGACGAACGCTCCTTCATCCGGCTTGACATGTCGGAGTTCCAGGAAGACGCGAGCGTGAGCCGCCTCGTGGGAGCCTCTCCGGGGTACATCGGTTACGACGAGGGGGGACAGCTGACCGGCAGGGTCCGGACGACCCCCTATTCGGTCGTCCTCCTCGACGAGGTGGACAAGGCCGCGCCGAGGGTTTTCGACCTTTTCCTGCAGATGTTCGACGAAGGCAAGATTACCGACGGGCAGGGGCGCACCGCGGACGTGCGGAACGTCATATTCGTGATGACGGGGAACATACGCGTCGCCAAGGAGATGGGATTCCACGCCGGGAACCGCGCGGCGCTGGCCGCCGGCGCGCTCGCGGAGGCCCGCAGGCGCTTCCGGCCGGAGTTCCTGAACCGGATCGACGAGCAGATCGTATTCCGGCCGCTTTCCCCCGAGGACGTGCGGAAGGTCCTGGATATCCACCTTTCGACGCTGGAAGAGCACCTTCTGAACATGCACGGCGTAAGGCTCGAGATCGATCCCGAAGCGAGGGAATGGCTCGTCGCCGCCGGTTACAGCGCGGAGTACGGCATCCGCGAGCTGGGGAGGGTGATCGACAGGCACGTCCGGGGACCGATCGGCGAGATGAGCGCCGACGGCGAGCTTGCGCGGCGGGCAAGGAAGGATCAGCCGATTTCGCTCCGGAAGGAGGGAGAAGGCGTCCGCATCCGGTAGCCGCGGGCATAGAACCTTTTTCCCGACGGGGGTATCCTAAAGATAGACGGGATCCCGCAGCCAACCGTTACGTCCACACGGGAGGTGGGAAATATGAAAGCCATTCTCAGCCGGTTCAGCCCTGCAAGCAGGAAGAACGTGGACCGCGAGACCGATCCATACATACCCCGCAAGAGCGCTTCGGCGGTCGGCGCCTGCCCCGAATGCCACGCCATCAGGCGAAACAAGCGATGGCACCTTGACGAAAAGGAGTACGCGACCCTCCGAAAGAAGACCGGCGCCGTCGTCCTGGAACGCTGCCCGGCGTGCAGAAAGATCGCGGACGGCTTCCCGTCCGGAGTGGTCCTGCTGCGAGGAGGCTATCTCCTCGAGCACCGGGACGAAATCCTCAAGCTGGTAAGAAACGAGGAAAAAAGAGCCGCCGGGATCAACCCGCTCGAGCGCATCATCTCCGTCACGGAAGAAAAAGACAGGATGGAGATCGCCACGACCGACGAGAAGCTTGCCCAGCGGATAGGGCGCGAGCTGCGCAAGGCCTTAAGGGGAACGGTCCGGTACAAATGGTCGGAGGACTCGAAGCTGCTGCGCGTGAACTGGGCGAGGGAGGCGTGAAGTCAGAACAATATCTTGCGTAAAACGTTTTCGTTCGCGTCCGTGAAAAAGATCGTCCCCTCAACGCCGGCGATCCCGGCCGGCGCGTTCAGCAGCGCCTGGGGAGCGTCGCCGTCACGTGTCGTTGCGGCCTCGAAATTGCCGACGAACGTCGTGACGCTGGCCGTGCTGCCGATCCTGCGAACGGCGTGATTCCCGGTGTCGGCCAGGTAAAGGACCGATCCCACCGCCGTGATCCCGGAGGGGGAAGAGAACAGAGCGCTCCCCGCGCTGCCGTCCGCGAAGCCCGCCGTGCCGGCTGTGCCGGCGAACGTCGTTGCCGTACCCGAGGCGCCGGAGACGTTCACCCTCCTTATCGTGTGGTTCCCCGTGTCGACGACGAACAGGGTGGTGGCGAGGGTCGCCGCGAGGGCCGCGATCCCCTGTGGCCGGTCGAACCTGGCTACTGAGCCGGTCCCGTCCGCGCTGCCCGGGTTCCCGGCGAGGCCGGCCAGCGTGGTGACCGTACCGCCGGTCGTCACCCTCCTTACCGTGTGGTTACCCGTGTCGGCGACATACAGGTTCGTGCCGTCGGTGGCGATCCCCTGCGGGGAATTGAAGCGGGCCGAGGTCCCGGTTCCGTCCACCGAGCCCGCGCTCCCGGCGAGGCCGGCAAGCGTAGTCACCGTTCCCGCAGCCGTGATGCTCGAGATCGTGTGGTTTACATTGTCGCAGACAAACAGGGTGGTCCCTATGGCGGCGATCCCGACCGGTCCGGCGAACGGTCCCAGGGTCCCAGGGACGATGGTTACGACCCCTGCGGACGTGATCTTCCGGATCGTGCCGTTCCCCGTGTCTGAGACGAACACGTTATCCCCGATGACGACGGCGCCCGCGGGCGCGCGGAATCGCGCGGCGGATCCCGTCCCGTCGGCCGCTCCCGCGTTGGGCGGGTTTCCTGCCGGGGTGGTCACCGCCCCCCCGGTCGTGATCTTGCGGACCGTGTGGTTCAGCGTGTCGGCGACGAACAGGGAAGCGCCGTCGGATCCTATCCCCCTGGGGGTGTTAAAATTGGCGGACGTTCCGACCGGGTTATCGGCCGAACCGGGGATCCCGGCGGTGCCGGCCAGGGTCGTCACGAATCCGGACGAGTTTATCCTGCGGACGACGTGGTTCCGGCTGTCGGCGACGTAGAGGTCGGTCCCGATCGCCGAAAGGGAGGACGGCGAGAAGAACCTGGCGAGCGGCCCGGCGACGTTGTCGGTAAAGCCGAATATCCCGGCCGCTCCCGCGAACGTGGTCGCTTCGCCGACTGCGCCGGTCGACGGCGTCAGCTTCCGTATCGTGTGGTTGCCCGTATCGGCGACGTAGACATCCAAACCGATGACGGCGACTCCTTCGGGCGATGAGAAGCTTGCGGACGTTCCGACATTATCGGCGGCGCCCGGATTTCCCGAGCCGGCGTAGGTAGTGGTTCCGCCGGACAGCGACACCCTCCTGATCTTGTGGTTTCCCGCATCCGCCACGTACAGGAATGTGAGGTCGGTCGCGATTCCCTTCGGGGAGGAAAACCTCGCCAGCGTCGCCAGGTCGTTGTCGACGGCCCCCGACACTCCCGGGGAGCCCGCAAGCGTCGTGACGGCGCCGCTCGTGGAAACAATCCTGCGGATCGTGTGGTTCCCCGTGTCGCAGACGAACAGTATGGTGCCCAGCGCCACGATTCCCGCCGGCGACCTGAACCGCGCGGCCGCGCCCGTTCCGGCCGGATCGTCCGCCGAGCCCGGAACGCCGGATTTGCCCGCCAGGGTGGTGACGGCGCCGGTGACGGTGTCGATCCTGCGTATTACGTGATTTGCGGTGTCGGCGACGAAGAGATTTGTGCCGACGGCGGCTACGCCGGAAGGGGATGAGAACCGGACGAGCGCCCCGGTGCCGTCGAAGAATCCCGGCCCCCCCGCGGCCCCTGCAAGCGTCGCAACGGATTCCGCGTTTTCGGATTCGACGGTTCCGCATCCGGAAATAACCGTAAGGCAGACGAATGCGAAGAGGGCCGCACGGGCGAATGATCCAAAGGGTGAACGCGGCATCGCCTTCCTCCCTTCCGCGGCCGCCTTCGACGCGGCGCGGCACATGCGGCTATATTATTCCTTGACGAGCGCCGACACGAGCGCTTTTCCGAAGTCGCGCGCCGCGGGCGGTCCGTTGGCGGTCACGATCTTCCCGGAGACCACGACGGGCTTCCCCACGAACACCGCTCCGCCTCTCTGCATTTCCTTCTTCGATGCATCGGTCTCGTAGCACGTCGCCTCGACGCCCTTGAGCACTCCCGCTATGGCGAGCGTCGCGCCGGACAGGCAGATCCCGCCGACGACCTTGCCCGCGGCCTTCGCCTCGCGGAGAAGCCTGTGGAGGTCTTCGTCGTTCCAAAGGTGTTCCGGGGTCCCCCGGCCTCCTATGACCACCACGGCGTTGTAATCGGATGCCCTGGCGTCCCGGATCCTTACGTCTGGATTCTCCACGGCCCCCAGCATCCCCTTGGCGGGCGCCTTCTCGCGGGCCGCTATGGCGACTCCCGCGCCGGCATTGGCGACCTCCTCGCGCGGGTGAGCCAGCTCCTCGTCCCGGAAGTTCTCCTGGCATATGACGAACAGCACCTTTTTCCCTTCCAGCGGCTTCATACCGGGCCCCTCCTTTCCTTCGGGATTCGTCGTCGCCGTCTCTTCCATTGTAACTCCGCCGGGAAATCGTCTATCTTTCTCTGGTAAGGATCGGCCAAATCTTCCATGGAAGAGGGGAGCGCGATGAAGGACACGCTTAAGGTCGGATTGACGCACACGCACAAATACCGCGTGCCGGAGAACAAGACGGTGCCGTACCTTTACCCGGAGGCCAAGCCGTTCCAGGAGATGCCCAAGGTGTTCGCCACCGGCTTCATGGTCGGCCTGATGGAATGGGCATGCATCGAGGCAATGGCGCCCCACCTGGACCCGGGGGAGGGCAGCGTCGGAACGCTCGTAAACGTAACGCACACCGCCGCGACTCCGCCCGGCATGGAGGTGACGGTCCAGGTCCGGTGCATCGGCGTGGAAGGCCGGCGGACCGTGTGGGAAATAGAGGCGAAGGACGATGTCGAGGGGATAGGGAAGGGGACGCACGAGCGGTTCACCGTCGACTTCGCCAAGTTCAACGCCCGCGTCGCGAAGAAGGCCGGCGGGGCGTAAAGCCGGCGCGGAAGTTCCCGCGCGGCCGCCGGGGCGCATCGGGCAGCGGCGGCATACGGCATCCGGGGAATGTTCAAGGAGGCCCTCCAGCTCAAGCCTCGCCTGGGGAGGGAGGAATGAACGCGCAAGTAGCTGATATATAAAACATTGTTTAATAGCTCCCCCCTGAAGCCCGAATGGTGCGTGAGGCACGCGGCAACGGAACCGGGACTTGGGCGCCGTCATCAATTAAACAGGGGGTCCGCTATGGGAACAGACTTGAACATTCGGATCACCGGCGGGGCCGGACAGGGTGTCCATACCGTCGGATCGATCGTCTCCCGGATGGCGGTCCTGTGGGGATATCATTTCCACGCGACCCAGGACTACATGAGCCGGATCAGGGGCGGCCGTAATTCCTATTCCGTGCGCATCGGTTCCGACCCGGTGCGCGCCGGAAGGGAAGAGGCGGACCTCCTGCTATGCCTCGACCCCGCCCATATCGAGTATTTCCTTTCCCGGCTGTCCAAGGGCGGACTGGCGCTTGCGGACGTTCCGTCCGCGTCCGAGCCGGTCCTTTCGGTCCCTCTCAAGCAGATGGCCGTTTCGGCCGGAAGTCCCATACTGGCCAACATGGCGGGGGCCGGCATCATCGGGTGCGCCCTGGGAATTCCGCTGGAGGCGCTGGCCCCGCTCCTGGCCTCAGACTTCAAGGGGGATTTCCTCGAGAAGAACCGGAAAGCGTTCGCCCTGGGGGAGGAATGGGCAAGGGAGCGCATGGGGGATCGACTCCGTCTTCCGCGCGCCCCGTTTTCACCCCGCGTGGTGATGTCCGGCAACGAGGCGCTCGCCATCGGCGCGCTCGCCGGAGGCTGCAAGTTCGCCGCCGGGTACCCCATGACGCCGGGTACGGGGGTCCTGTCCGTGCTGGCGGACAACGGCCCCGCCTCCGGGCTTGTATTCGAGCAGGCGGAAGACGAGATAGCGGCGCTCAACATGGCGATAGGCGCATCCTACGCCGGCGCGCGCTCCATGGTGGCGACGTCGGGAGGCGGGTTCGCGCTGATGGTGGAGGCCCTCTCCCTGGCCGGCATGCTGGAGACCCCGGTGGTCCTGTCCGTAGGGATGCGGCCGGGACCCGCTACCGGCATGCCCACCCGGACCGAGCAGGGCGAGCTCGACTTCATCCTGTCCGCGGGGCATGGCGAGTTCCCCAGGCTCGTCCTTTCGCCCGGTTCCCCCGAGGAGGCATTCGACCTTGCGCAGCGCGCGATGGACCTGGCCGAGGAGTTCCAGGTCCCGGCCATCCTCCTGACCGACCAGTACCTGGCGGACACGATCGTCGACATGGACCCTGCTTCGTTCGAGATCCGCCCCGCGCGCAGGCACGTCGTCAGGGGGGCCGAAATTCACCGCGGGGCGAACGGAAGATACTTGCGGTACGCGGCGACCGCGGACGGCGTCTCTCCGATGGCGGTTCCCGGCGAACCCGGAATCTGCGTTGTGGCGGGCAGCGATGAGCACACGGAAGACGGGCACCTCACGGAAAACCACGGCGTCCGGATCCTGATGGTCGAGAAAAGGCGGCGGAAGGGAGAGTCGCTTGCGCTGCGGAGGCTGCCCCCGCTGTTGTCCGGATCGCCCAACGGCGATGCCGTTCTGATCGGATTCGGATCGACGAAAGACGTGATCGGAGAGACCGTCAGGCTCCTGGCCGCGGACGGGATCGCGGCGGCGGCGGTGCACCTGCGGCAGGTGTGGCCCTTCCCCGCGAAGGAGATGGCGGAAATCGCGTCCCGCTACGAGGTGGCGATCACGGTCGAGAACAACATCACGGGCCAGCTTGCCAGGCTGATCAGGAGGGAGTCCGGCGTGGAGGTATCGGGAACGATCTCCCGCTACGACGGACTGCCCTTCACTCCCGGGGCGCTGGCGCCGGAAGCGAGGAAAAGGATATGGGAAGCCCGTTCGACACGGACGTCGAGAACTCGTGGTGCACAGGCTGCGGAAACTTCGGGATCCTGAACGCGGTAAAAAAGGCGCTGGAGAAGCTGGGGCGGGAGAAGCACGAGATCGTGCTCGTCTCGGGGATCGGCCAGGCCGCGAAGCTTCCCCACTATGTCGACGTCAACGTGTTCGACGGCCTGCACGGCAGGGCGCTGCCTGCGGCCGCCGGCATCAAGATGTCCAACCCGTCGCTGACCGTCGTCGTGACGAGCGGGGACGGCGACATCTACGGCGAGGGCGGGAACCACTTCATCCACAATATCCGCCGCAACGTCGACATCGCCTTGTTCGTCCACGACAACCAGGTCTATGGCCTGACCAAGGGGCAGCCGTCTCCCACCAGCGATACCGGATGGACCGGCTCGCTCAACCGGTCGGGCGTCATCTCCGGGCCGTTCCCCCCGCTGGCGGTCGCCGTATCGCTGGGCTGCGGGTTCGTGGCGAGGGGATACGCGGCCGACGTGGATTTCACGGCGGAGCTGATGCTGGAGGCGATACGGTTCAAGGGATTCGCCCTGGTCGACATCCTTCAGCCGTGCGTGACTTTCAACAAGAAGAACACCTACCAGTGGTACGGGAGGATGGTATACAAGATCCCGCCGGAGCACGACGCGCGGGACCGGATGAAGGCGTTCGCTCTCGCGCTGGAATGGGAGGAACGGATCCCCATCGGCGTCCTGTACCGTGTCGAGCGGCCCGCCTTCGAGGAGCTGCATCCTGCCATAGGGGGCCCTCCTCTGCACGCACGGGAAACCTCCACTGAGACCGTCCGGGAGATGCTGCGGAAGCGAACCCTGCAGCCGGGCTGATTCAGGTTTTTTTCTTTTTCGTGGAGAGGGGAGCGGGGGTAGGGGAATTTTTCACTTCTTCCTGCCTGCGCCGGTCGGCCTGCATACCGAAAAAACCGATGCCCACGATGGAAGCCAGGATGACCGCGGCAAAGGCCGCCGTCCCCAGGGTGGAATCGGCCTGCTGGAGCCCTTCGTTCAGGTACCGTATGATGCCGTATATCGACAAGCCCACGAAGATCGTCACGCAGAAGTGAAACCCGAAAATGGCCAGCGGCTTCGGAACCTGCATGCATCCCCCTTTTCGGTTTTCTTGGTATAGTTATCCTACCATGGAAGCCCTTCCGGTCCTGACGCTGGTCGTCGCGGCGGCGACGCTCCTCGCCGTTCTGCTGCGCCGGCCGCCCGATTCCCGCGAGCGGATGGACCAGCTGGAAAAAGGCTTCACCGACGCGCTCCGCGCCAGCGCATCCGACCTTGCCCGCGCACAGGCCGACTCCTCGGCGCGGATACGCCAGGAAGTTTCGGAGAACCTGCTCAAGGGGATCGACGACATTTCCCGCAGGATAGAGGAACGGCTATCGGAAATACGCGTCGAAGTCGCGCGGGAGCTGTCGGAGACGGCCGATCGCAACCTTAAAGGATTCGACCAGGTTGCGGGGCACCTCAAGGAGCTGTCCGCGGCCACGGGGCAGGTGGTGCTGTTGTCGCGGGACATCAACCAGCTGAACGTACTGCTTACCCAGCCGAAGGCGCGCGGGGCGTTCGGGGAACTCACCCTTTCACAGATGCTGTCCGACCTGTTCGGGGACCACGCCGACATGTTCGAGCTCCAATTCCAGATGGAGTGGGGGGAGCGGGCCGACGCGGCCATATTCGTGAGGCCGGACCGGAGCCAGTTCGTCTGCGTGGACGCGAAATTCCCAATGTCCAACGCGCAGCCGCTGATGGAAGGTGAGATCGACGAAGCTGCGCGAAGGGACTATGAGAAGGCATTCGCCCGCGACGTGCTGGTGCAGGCCGAATCGATCCGCTCGAAATACATCAGGCCTCCCGTGACGCTGGATTTCGCGTTCCTCTTCGTCCCGGCCGAGTCCGTCTATTACCTCGTCCTTCGCAACCGGGCCCTCCACGAGCAGCTCCTGAAGCTCCAGGTGATACCCACGTCCCCCAACAGCTTCTACGCATATCTGCAGGCGCTCGCGTTCGCCTTCCGGGGATTCAAGATCGAGCAGAAGACCAGGGAGATCCAGGCGCTCCTGGAGCGCGTGGGGAAAGATTTCGAGAAGTTCGCGGACAACTTCAGGCTCTTCGGGAGGCACCTGGACAACGCC
>DATBLU010000042.1:0-2626 GCA_036555205.1 Candidatus Deferrimicrobiaceae bacterium | reverse complement strand
ATGAACAGTATCGTCGGGGGGACCAGATAGGTGATGAAGATGCCGATCCCCAGCGTCTCTCCCCAGCCCCTGGCCCAGCGCGCCAGGCTGTATGCCGCGGGCACGGCCACGATCAGGGTGATCGCGACCACGGCGACGCCGACGAGAAAAGTGTTCAGCAGGTACGTAACGTAGTGCGTGTCGAAGATCAGCAGCCGAAGGTGGTCAAGGGTGGGCGGCTCGTTGAACAGGAACGGGTTGGCGAGGGGGTTGTACAGGTCGTGGTCCCGCTTGAACATCGCGATGACCATCCAGTAGAACGGGAACACGGCGAAGGAGGCGAATGCGACGATCAGGGCGTAAAGGCCGCCCCGGGATGCAAGTTTCCGGATTCCGCTCATGTCGTCACCTCAAGTGACCTCGGCCCGCCGGGCCATGCGCAGCATCAGCGCGGCGACGCCGGCGAGGACGGGGAAGAGAAACAGGGAGATGGCCGCGCCTTGCGCCAGGTCTCCGCCCTCGACTCCGCGGAAAAATGTCCATGTGGAGAGAACCTGGGTGGCGTGCACCGGCCCTCCCCGCGTCAGGACGTACACGACCGTCATGTCGGTGAACGTGAAGACGAGCCCGAACAGGAATGCGATGCCGATGATGGGCAGCGTCAGCGGGATGGTTATCTCCAGCGTTTTGCGCCACCCTGTCGCGCCGTCGACCTCGGCCGCCTCGAGCAGCTCCCTGGATATGGAGCTCAGGCCCGCAAGCTGGATGACGGTTGCCAGAGGAAGCAGCCGCCATACGTGGACCAGCACCACAGAGGCCATGGCCAGGACAGGCTCGCCCAGCCAGTACAGGTTCGCCATCGGTCCCAGGAGGTCGCCCGGCGCGCCCAGGAGCCCGGCCCACCGGAGGAGCCAGTCGATCGGGCTGAATATCGAATCGAGCATCCAGAGCCACCCGATGGTCCCGAGGGCGATCGGGGCCGTCCAGGGCAGCATGACGAGGAACCGCGCCAGCCATTTCCCCCTGAAATCCCTCATGAGGGCCATGGCCAGGATCCTGGACAGCACGATCACGAGAGTCTGGGAGACGAGAGCGAACACGACGGTGTTCTTCAGGGAGAGCCGGAAAACCGGGTCGTTGAAAACCTCCCGGTAGTTGTGCAGGCCGACGAAGTCGACGCTGGGATCCCCGGTCGTCACGTCGCTCAGGCTGTAGGCGATGGCCATCACGAAAGGGATCCCGATCAGCGCCACGATATAGGCGATGGCCGGGGCGATCATGAGCCGGGCGAGCAGCCCCTGGCGGTCTCCGATGCCGGCGCGCGCGGATTCGGACGGCGCCGCCGCGGCCGCTCCCTCCATGACCTTGTTCAAGGGAGGCTCCCCTCCTTGCACAGACCGGTGGTCTTGTCGAAGAAGCGAAGGTCCCGACGCGACGCGGCGAAGGTGTACGTGCTCCCGGGCTCTATCGCGACGTCGACGCTTCCCGGCATGCGCGAGACCACGTGGCCGGTATGGGTCCGCTCCCGGATGTTGCCGTATAGCAGCTTCTCCGCCCCGAGATCCTCCATGTACGTTATTTCGAACGGATAGGTGACGATATCTCCGCCGCCGCCGACGCTCACCAGGTCCGCCGGCAGAAAGTTCTCCGGCCGGAAGCCGACCAGGATCCCGTCATGCTCCAGGAGATTCATCGGCGGAGAGCCCAGGAAAGTGGCCACGAAAGTGTCCGCCGGAGAGTTGTATATCTCCTTCGGCAGGCCGACCTGCCGGATCCTGCCCTGGTGCATCACGACGATCCGGTCGCCCAGGCCCATCGCCTCGACCTGGTCGTGGGTGACGTAGATCGTCGTGAATCCCATGCGCTTCTGGAATTGCCGCAGCTCCTCCCGCGCCGACGCGCGCAGCTTGGCGTCGAGGTTGGACAGGGGCTCGTCGAGCAGGAACACGCTCGGCTCCCGCACGACCGCGCGGGCGAGGGCCACGCGCTGGCGCTCGCCCCCCGAAAGCTCGCGCGGCTTGCGGTGCTTGAGCTTCTCGATCCCGAACATCGATGCTGCCCACTCGACCTTTTCCGGGATGGCGGCCGCGTCCATCCCGCGCATCCGGAGGGGAAAGGCTATGTTCTTGTAAACCGTCATGTGCGGGTAGAGGGCGTAGCTCTGGAACACCATGGCGATGTTCCTCACCCTCGGCGGAAGGTGTGTCACGACCTGCCCGTCGATCAGGATGTCGCCCCTCGTGGGCTCCTCGATCCCCGCTATCATCCGGAGAAGCGTGGTCTTGCCGCAGCCGGAAGGCCCGAGCAGAACCAGGAATTCCCCCTCCGCCGTGGCGAGGTCCACCCCGTCGACGGCCCGCACTTCCCCGAACAGCTTCGAAATTCCGCGTGCCTCCACCCTCGCCATCGTTACGGACGCCCTCCGTTGGTTTTCGTTATGGTTACAGCAGGCGGTTCGCACGCGCGGCGGGGGCGGGATGAGGCCGGCCCCCGCCGCATCGTTTGCTTCGCTTTATGTTTTTCCGCCGACCAGCCCCTTCTCGCGCCACTTCTTGAAGATCGACTTGATCTGGGCCTCGGCCTGCGCCACGGTGGTTTCAGCCTTGGTCCCCCGTGCGGCGCCGGCGAACATGTTCGGGATTATGAA
>DATBLU010000036.1:0-1940 GCA_036555205.1 Candidatus Deferrimicrobiaceae bacterium | reverse complement strand
TGTGCCTCCTCCCCGGCCGCTCCGGCCGTTGCGATCACCCATTCCGTTTTGCTCTTCCCGCTTTCCGCTCTCCGTTTTCAGCGTGCATTCCGCATCCACATCGACAGGAGGTAGAGGCGTAATGAAAGGAAAGAGATGGCTCTTCCCCGTCGTGCTTCTCCTTCTCTTCCCGGCGCCGGGACCGGCTCGCGCGGCGGACGTCCGGTTCCAGAGCTCGACGCAGTACCTCTGGTACGAAGATCCTTTTCTCGGCAAGAACCAGAGCGATATCGTTCAGTACCTCTCCGTGGGCGCGCCGGCGCTGGACAACGCGGGCAGGTTCAGCGCGTTCGGGTACGGCCGGGTCTCCAAGCAGTTCAACACCGGCCAGGAAGGCGTCTTCGGCAATTCCGAGGACGTCCTCGGCCGGCTCTATTTCTTTTACGTCAATTACGCCCTTCCCGAGAACCGCGGAGACATACGCCTCGGGCGGCAGTTCGTAGCCGTGGGCGCGGGAGCGGGGACGATCGACGGCGTCAGCGCAGCGGCGCGAGAGCTCGGACCGCTGGCGTTCTCGGTGTTCGCCGGATACGACGTCCGCTACCGGGAGACGACCGACCTGACCCGGGACGGGGACTACCTGCTCGGGGCATCGGTCGGGGGTTCGTTCCTCAAGGAAGGGACGGTCCTCCACAACACCAACCTGGAGCTCAGCTACCTCCGCAAGTACAACGAGACCGACATCGTACGGGAGATGCTCGGGGTCCACGCAGACCAGGGTTTCTACAAGAAGGGGAAAGCCTACCTGGACTGGCGCTACGACGTCATGCACGAGTCCAACAGCGAGTTTCTCGCGGGCGTTAAAGTAACCCCGTTAGCCGGGCTGCTCTCGATCACCGGCGAATACTTCTCTTCGTACCCCACCTTCGACGCGGATTCGATTTTCACTGTTTTCGCGGTCAGCCGGTACAGGGAAACGCTTGGGCGCGTGGATTACATCCTGAACCAGCGGACGACGCTCTTCGCTTCCTACACCCGGGCGAACTACGACGGGCCGACGGCGGACATAGGCACCCTGGGCGCAAGGTTCCTGCCGGAGCGGGTCAAGGGTCTCGGGATCCGGGCGGCCGTGGATGTACGCCGCGGGTACCCGGGGCGGCTGACCGGCTTGGATCTTTCGGCCGACTACGCAATCCTCAAGGCGCGCCTCGGCGCCGGGGTCACGTACGATGTCATCCAGAGGGATTCGATGGCGGAGGACTTCTCCGCCAGGAAGTACTGGCTCGGCGGATCCTACGATATACGGAAGAACATGACCGCCAGGCTGCGCGTTGAAGACAAGGAGACCCGCCAGTTCGGGAACGAGTTCTCGGGCCGGGCCGCCCTCGATGTACGATTCTAATGCCGCGGCGAGAGAGGAGGAGAGAAACTTGAGAAAAACATCGATCCGCTTCGCCTGGGTCCTTATCCCGGCGATCATGATATCGGTTGCGGCTTACGGCTATCAACGGGAGGACCACAAGGCTTACCGGGATCTCCCGCTTCCCGAATGCGCGGAATGCCACAAGGATTCAGGGGTCCAGCCGAACCACGGCGGCGGCTGGGACAAGGAGCACAGGGTAATGGCCTCGCGGCCCGACGCCCTTTGCGCCCAATGCCACGGCCAGGGATATTGCCAGGATTGCCACAAGGGCGGGGGGATCAACGCGAAGCTCTCAAGGAGCCAGTACAAGCGGGACATAAAGCCCGAAAGCCACCGAAGCGACTGGCTGTCCGTCCACCCGATCACGGCCTCTACGAACCCCCAGCAGTGCTCCCGCTGCCACGAGCCGCAGTTCTGCTCGAACTGCCACACGCGCATGGGCAACGCGAACCGTACCATCAGGGACCACAACCTGAGCGCCCCGGCCGGCTCACGGTACGTCGCATCCTTTCCGGACGGGCACGCCTCGGAGGCCCGG
>DATBLU010000354.1:0-8505 GCA_036555205.1 Candidatus Deferrimicrobiaceae bacterium | reverse complement strand
CAAGTGCTACAAGACGAGGTTCATCACCACCGTGCCGTTCGTCAGGAACCCGGACGCCATCCACGTCGGGTTCGAGCCGGAATCGGCGGATGAGCGCGCGCAGGAGATCCTGCGCCACGGGATCGCGGCGTTCAAGGAGAGAAAAACCTCGGGTCTGCAGACCCAAATCCCCAATGTAAGCGCGAAGATGCTGACGGGCATCTCCGTCGAGGCGCTCGTTTCCGTGCTGTCCGCCGCCAACGCGGCCGATCCGCTGGCGCCGGTCGTCGAAGCCATCGCCTCGGGGGACATACTTGGCGCGGTCGGGATCGTAGGCTGCCCGAACCCGAAGCTGCGGCAATCCTCGATGACGGAGAGGATGGCCGCGGAACTGCTCCGCAACAACGTCCTCATCGTCACCACCGGATGCGTCAACCACATCCTGGCCCAGGCCGGATTTCTGACGGGCGAGGCGACCGAAAAATTCGCCGGCGATAAGCTCAAGAAAGTCCTCACGGCGCTGGGACGGGCGGCGGGGCTGGGCGCGCCGCTCCCGCCGGTCCTGCACATGGGCTCGTGCGTAGACAATTCGCGGATCTACGACCTGCTTGCCGCCCTTGCAGGCAAGATCGGGGTCGAGATCAGCCAGCTCCCGGTGGCCGGCTCGGCCCCCGAGTTCATCACGGAGAAGGCCATCTCCATCGGCAGCTTCTTCCTCGCGGCCGGCATTCTCGTGCACGTCGCGCCGCCGCCCAGGGTGTTCGGCAGCCCCTTCGCGATCGGGCTTCTGACGGAGAAACTGCCGGGAATAAACGGCGGGAAGGTCCTCGTGGAGACCGATCCCTCGGCAGCGGCCTCCGGGATAATCGCGCACCTGCGGGCGAAGCGCCAGGCGCTGGGCCTCGCGCAAGCCTGAAACGCGGGAAATCCGGAAGCAGACCGATGGAGCGCGTCCTTATCGCCGGAAACGGGTATGCGGGCCTCCAGGCCGCCAGGACCCTGGCGCGGGAGAAGGGCCTTTCCGTCACGATGGTCTCGGCGGAAAGCTGCCCCGCCTACTGCCCGCACCTTCTGCCCGAACTCGCCGCGGGCAGGAAGCAGCCCGTCGACCTTGGCCTCTTCGATCCGGGCGACGACGCGCTTCCGGGCGTCCGTTTCCTGGCGGGCGCCAGGATCGAAAAACTGTTCCCCGACAAAAGAAAAGCCCTGCTCGAAAGCGGCGAGACGATAGGATTCGACAAGGCGCTGATCGCCACGGGTGCGAAGGCCTGGATCCCCGAGAGCCTCAAAGGGATTTTCGCGCGGTGCCGGAACGTCCTCGCATTGAAGCGCATGGAGGACGCGCTTGCCCTTAAGAATTTCCTGGAAGAAGGCGCCGTAAGGATCGCCATCGTCGGCGCCGGAAGGGTCGGGATGCTGCTGGCGGAGGCGCTCAAAGATGCGGGCGTGTCGGTTTCGGTCATCGAGATCGGCCCCCGGATCCTTGCGACCATGCTCCAGGAAGACGTCGCGGCCAGGCTTCATCCCGTCCTCGGCTCCCGGCGCCATCTCAAGCTCCACACGGGGGCGCACATAGCCGATGTTCACGCAGACGGCGACGCCGCACGCGAGATAATCCTCGAGGACGGCGCCAAGATCCCCTGCGACGTGATGATAATTGCGACCGGCGTGGAACCGAACACCGGGTTTCTGGGCGGCGGCATCGGCGATTCCGAGGGAATTCCCGTCTCGCCGGCGATGGAAACCGGGGAGGCCGGGATCTTCGCCGCGGGCGACGTCGTCCGGTTCGAGACGATCACCGGCAGGAAGGAGGTCGGGCAGCTGGTCGTAAATGCAAGAACACAGGGGGAGGTCGCAGCGAAAAATATCGCCGGGGGAAAAGCCGTCTGCCCGCCTTCCTTCATCGGAAACATCGTGAAGCTGGATCCCGTGATCGCGGCGCGCATCGGGGACATCGACGGGAGCGACCAGGCCGATTTCACGGCGGGAAGGAGCTTCGCGAGGGCTACCCTGGACGGGAAAGCGGTGATCGGGCTTCAAATGGTCGGGGATCCCGAGGATATGAGGGGCCTTGTGCCTGCGGTTTTAAAGAAATTTCCGCCGGGCGAGCTGGACTTGCTGCTCCGCGGCAGGCTGGACCTGGGGCTTGCCCCCCTCCTGGCATCGCGAAGCTTCTCATGGGCTTGAAGATAGCCGTAGCCGGCAAGGGCGGCTCCGGCAAGACCACGGTTTCGGTCCTCCTCGCGAAGATACTTTCCGACGACGGACAGAAGGTCCTGCTTGTCGACCTGGACTCCGACCCCAATCTGGCGAACGCCTTGGGCGTTTCATCCGGCAGCGCGCTTCCACTCGTCAGAAGGGCCGACCTTATCGCCGAAAGGACCGGATCGACCGGCGAGCCCGGGGGGATGTTCATCCTGAACCCGAAAGTTTCGGACATCGCGGCGACCCACGCGTTGAAATGCCCCGGCGGCGTCTCTCTTCTGCCGATAGGCACCATCGAGTCGGCGGGGGAAGGATGCTTCTGCCCCCAGACCGCCTTCGTTCGGGCGCTCGTCCGGAGGCTGGTACTTGATAAAGACGAGTCGGTGATCCTGGACCTCGAGGCGGGGCTGGAGGCGTTCGGCAGGGCCGCCGTCGAGGGCCTGGATCTCCTTCTGATAATCGTGGAGGCGGGCATGCGGTCCGTGGAGACGGCCAAGCGCATCCTTGCTATGGTCCCGGCGCTTGGAATCCGGAACGCCCGGATCGTCGCCAACAAGGTCAGGCCCGCGACCATGCCTGCCCTTGGGCGCCAGCTTTCGGGCGAAGGTTTGTCCGCGGACGTCGTTCTCGCATACAGCGAAGAGCTGGCGCTTCGGGACCTCGAAGGCAGGTCCGTCTTCGACTATGTGGACAAGGACTTCGAACGGGGGGTCCGGGCGGTCCTTGCCGCCCGCGCATAGGCGAAACCTCCATTCCCTTCCATAAATCTTATTAAAGTGGGAGGAGGTGGAGTCGAATATGCTTAAAAAAGCATATATCAGGAAAATGGAAGCAAAGCTCGAGGAGTGGGGAGACGAAGTCTCGAAGCTCGGGGCCGAAGCGGCAAAAGCCAAGACGGAATTAAAATCCAGGTACCAGGAGCAGTTGGAGGTGCTGCGCTCCAGGCAGGCCGCCGCCCGCAACAGAATCAGCGAGTTGCGCGAGGCGGGGGGAGACAACTGGGGGAAACTCAAGTCGGGCGTCGAGGACAGCATCGACGACCTTAAAAAGGCTGTCGACAACGCCATCTCCAAGCTTAAGAAGATCGCTTGACGTTACGCCGCGGGGCCGCGCCCCGCTAAGCGGATCGGTTGCGGCCCCACCACCGGCGTAAAATTCCCTGCGCTTCATCAAGGTAGACGTAGACGACCGGCGTCAGGTACAAAGTAATAAGCTGCGAAAAGAGCAGCCCGCCCACCACGGCAACGCCCAACGGCCGGCGCGCCTCGGCCCCCGCCCCGAAACCGATGGCTATCGGAAGCGTCGCCATGAGGGCCGACATCGTGGTCATCATGATGGGCCGGAACCGTACGAGGCACCCCTGCTGGATCGCCTCGAGGGGCTTCTTCCCGTCCTTCCTTTCCGCCACCAGGGCGAAGTCGATCATCATGATGGCGTTCTTCTTGACGATTCCCACGAGCATGATGATCCCGACAAAGCCGTAAAGGTTCAGGTCCATTCCGAAAAGGATCAGCGCCATAAGCGCCCCCAACCCGGCGGAAGGAAGCCCCGAGAGGATCGTCAGGGGATGGATGAAGCTCTCGTAAAGTATCCCGAGGACGATGTAGATGACCAGGATCGCCATGAGGAGCAGGATACCCAGCCCGCGCAGCGAAGCCTGGAACGCCTGGGCGGTCCCCTGGAAGCTGGTCGTGACCGTAGCGGGAAGCGTGGCGCGGGCCGCCTTGTCCACCGCCGCGACGGCATCTCCAAGGGCGACCCCCGGCTTCAGGTTGAAGGAAATGGTAACCGATGGAAGCTGGCCCAGGTGGTTCACCAGCAGCGGGCCCAGTCCGGGCGTTCTATCCGTCACCGTGGCGATCGGAACCAGCGGGCCGTAGGCGGAGCGCACGTAAAGCCGGGACAGGGCGGACGGGTCCTCCTGGAAGCGCGGATCCAGTTCCAGTATCACCTTGTACGTATTCGTGGGAGTGAAGATGGTGGAGATCTGCCTCGAGCCGTACGCGCTGAAAAGCGCGTCCTCTATCTGATGGGCGGACAGCCCCGTCACCTTCGCCTTGTCCCGGTCGATGGCGACGTGAACATGGGGGTTGGCGATCTGCAGGTCGCTCGTCACGTCCTGCAGGCCGGGGATATCCCGCATCTTCGACTCGAGGACCGGCGCCATCCGGTACAGTTCGTCCGTGTCCGGGCTCTGGAGCGTCAACTGGTACTGGCTCTTCGTCAACTGCCCTCCGATCCGGATCGGAGGGAGGATCTGCAGGAAGGCCCGGACTCCGGGGATCCCGGCAAGCTTCGGCCGCAGATCCTGGATGATCGCATCGGCGCTCTTGCGTTCCTCGCGGGGCTTGAGCATAAGGAATACCCTTCCGGAGTTCGAGGCGATGTTGGGACCGCTCGGCCCGATGCTCGACATGGTGGAATGTATGCCCTTCTCGGACCGCACGACGCTCGAGACCGCCTGCTGGTGCCGCGCCATGTCGTCGAAGGAGATTCCCTGAGCCGCCTCGGTGAAGCCGAATATTGCTCCCGTGTCCTCGTTCGGCAGGAACCCCTTCGGGATCGCCATGAACAGGTAGACCGTTACCCCCAGAAGGACGAAGGAGAACAGGATCGTAGCCGTGCGGCGCTGCAACACCCTCGTGAGCGTCCGGTCGTACGCGGAGAGCATTGCGTCGAACACCTTTTCCGACGCTGCGTACAGGCGGCCGTGCCTCTCCGCCGCGGGCGGGCGAAGGAACCTGCTGCACAGCATCGGGGTCAGGGTCAGGGAGACGACCCCCGAGACCAGTATGGCCGCGCAGATCGTCACGGCGAACTCGTGGAGCAGCCTTCCCACGACTCCGCCCATGAACATCACGGGCAGGAAGACGACGGCAAGCGACAGCGTCATCGACAGGATCGTGAACCCGATTTCCCTCGATCCCTTGACGGCGGCTTCGAGGACCCCCTCCCCCTCCTCCATATGGCGCACGATGTTCTCGAGCATGACGATGGCGTCGTCGACGACGAACCCGACGGCGAGTGTCAGCGCCATCAGAGAAAGGTTGTCCAGGCTGTACCCCAGAAGGTACATGACGGCGAAAGTGCCCACTATGGAAATCGGCAATGCCAGGCTGGGGATCACGGTGGCGGAGAGGTTCCGCAGGAACAGGAAGATCACCATGACGACCAGGCATATGGCCAGCAGCAGCGTGAATTTCACGTCGCCCACGGAGTCCCGGATCGAGGCGGACCGGTCGTAAAGGATGGCGAGGTCCACCGACGCGGGGATCTGCGCCCGCAGGACGGGGAGGAGCTCACGTATGCTGTTCACGACCTCCACCGTGTTGGTGCCGGGCTGGCGCTGAATGGCCAGGACGATCGCGCGCGTGTCGTTGTACCAGCTCGCCACCTTGTCGTTCTCGACGCTGTCCACGACGCGGCCCACGTCCTGCAGGCGGACGGGAGAGCCGCCGCGGTAAGCCAAAACAAGGGGACGGTATGCGGCCGCGTCCATAAGCTGGCCGGCGGTCTCGACGGTGAAAGCCTGGCGGGGACCCTGGAGGACCCCGGTGGGCAGGTTGACGTTCCCCTGCTCGATCGCGTTCCTCACCTCGTCTATTCCCATCCCGCGGGCGGCAAGAGCGTCAGGGTCTATGCGGACGCGCACGGCATACTTCTGGGAGCCGAAGACCTGGACCTGGGCTACGCCGCTCACCATGGAAATCCGCTGGGCGATGAAGGTCTGCGCGTATTCGTCCACCATCGAAAGGGGCTGCGTCTGCGAATGAAGCGCCAGGTAGAGGACAGGCTGGTCGGCGGGATTGACCTTCTGGTACGAGGGGGGCGTCGGCATGCCGGGAGGGAGCTGCGGCGCGGCCTTGGTGATCATGGCCTGGACGTCCTGGGCGGCGGCGTCGATGTTGCGGTCCAGCGCGAAAGTAAGGGTGACCTGGGTCAGCCCCAGCCCGCTGCTGGAGTTCATCGAGTCCACCCCGGCAATGGTGGAGAACTGCTTTTCCAGCGGCGTGGCCACCGAAGAGGCCATCGTCTCGGGGCTGGCTCCCGGCAGGTTGGCTGTGACCAGGATCGTCGGGAAGTCCACGTTGGGAAGGTCGCTGACCGGCAGGTTCCGGTACCCGAGGACGCCGAAAAGAAGGATGGCCAGCATCACCAGGGTCGTCATCACCGGACGACGTATGAAGAGTTCGGTCATTGCAGCCGCCTTACCCGCCGAGCCCCTGCTTGATTTCCACCCGGGCGCCCGGGACCAGTCGCAGCTGCCCGTCGGTCACCACGCGCTCTCCGGCCTGGATCCCCTTTTCGATGACGGTTTCGCCGCTTGTCGTTTCGCCGGCGACGACGGGGCGGGACTCGACCGAAAGGTCGGGCCGCACGATGAAGACATACTGTCCGCTCTGACCGGTCTGCACCGCGGACATCGGCACTACGACGGCTTTGGGCTTGATGGCGAGCGTCATGACGACGTTCACGAACTGCCCCGGCCAGAGACGCCGGTCCGCGTTCGGGAAGGCCCCCTTAAGCTGTATCGTGCCGGTTGCGTTGTCCACCGCGTTGCCTATGAAGGCAAGCGTCCCGCGCGCGGGATTGTCTTCCTGCCCCGGGATGGCCGCCTCCACCGCAAGCGTGCGCGCCTCCAGGTATTTCCTGATCCCGGCCAGGTGTTGCTCAGGGACGGAGAATGTGACGTAGATCGGGGCGATCCTGTTGATGGTTACGAGGGTCGAGTCGTTCGCCTTGACGACGTTCCCCTCCTTGATGAAAAGGCTCCCGGTGCGCCCGTCGATCGGAGATCGGATGAAGCAGTATCCGAGCAGGACCCGCGCATTCTCCACGGCGGCGTTGTCCGCGTTAACCGTCGCGGCAAGCGAAGCCGCGTTGGACACCACCTGGTCGTACTGCTGCTTGGGGACGAGGTCCTTTTCGATAAGAAGGGCGTAGCGGTTCACGTCTTTTTCCGCGTTGTCCTTCAGGGCCAGGTTTTTGGCGAGGTTGGCCTCGGCGGTTTTAAGGGCCGCCTCGTAAGGCCTGGGGTCGATGACGAAGATGAGGTCTCCTTTTTTTACGTCCTGCCCTTCCCGGAAACCCACCTTCACGATCTGGCCGTTCACCATCGTCTTTATGGACACCGTGGAGGATGCTTCCGCGGCGCCGATGGCGCGCAGCTGCACCGGAACGTCTTTTTGAACCGCCGATGACGCCGTGACGGGGACGGCCGGCGGCGGCCCCTTCTGCCCCGATTTCGCGCCCGGGCTGTCGGTGCACCCTGCCAGAAGCAAAAGCGCCCCGCAGAAAAGAGCCGGCGTACGCATCCCCCGGCGCAAATATCCCCCCATCGCCACCCCCCCATCCCGTGCCGGGCTTTTCCTATTAAAATATCAGAATAACCAAACCCGTTCGGATGCGCTACAAATCCCGGTTTATCGCATTCATTACGATGGTGATAAATGTTCGAATGTTGCATGTTTTACAGGGATTTATTACACTGAACAGGACCACGGAACCACGATTGGCATAAGTCCGTTCGGGGCGTGCAGAAACCGACCATTGGGAGGCCTGCTCATTGAAAATCAAGGTGCTGGGCGCGTCCGGTTCCGAGGTCCCCGGCCACAACTGCCCCGCCTTTCTTATCGACGGAATGATCCTCCTGGACGCGGGGACGATCGCGATCTCCTTGAACATCCGTGAGGAACACAGCATCCGGACGATCCTCCTCACCCACGCCCACCTCGACCACATCAAGGGAATTCCGTTCCTCCTCGACAACCTCGTGATCCGGAATACCGGGAATACAATAACCGTCCTGAGCGGAAAGGACGTCCTCGACGACCTCAGGAAAAACATCTTCAACGACAGGATCTGGCCCGATTTCACCAAGATCCCGACTCCACTGAATCCCGTGCTCAAGTATCAGGCCATCAGCCCGTCCAAGGCCGTCGAGATCGACGGTTACACCGTGATAATGGAAAAAGTCCATCACACGGTGCCGGCCTACGGATTTATCGTGGAAAACACCGGGAAGAAGGCGCTCGCATACGCGGGGGACACGGGACCGACCGACAGGTTCTGGGAGAAGATGGCGGCCCACGACGTCAAGTGCCTCATAGTGGAAACTTCGTTCCCCAACCGACTGGAAAATCTTGCGCTGGCGAGCGGGCACCTCACCCCCTCCCTCCTGGAGAAGGAGATCGGCAAGATGGCCGCTGCGCCGCCGCGGATCTACGTCATGCACCTGAAGCCGCAGTACCTGGCTGAGATCGAGGTCGAGGTCCAGGCGCTCAAGCGCAATAACATCGAATTCCTCAAGCAAGGGGAATT
>DATBLU010000338.1:0-6507 GCA_036555205.1 Candidatus Deferrimicrobiaceae bacterium | reverse complement strand
TGAACATATTCAACCGGCGGATCATTTCGTCGCGGAAGCGGGAATCCGAGCTGTCCGAGTTCCGCCCTTCCGCCGAGCTCCTCCTGATCGGAAAGGACATACTCGACAAGCAGATAGTGGACATAAACGGCGCCAAGGTCGTGCGGGTCAACGACGTCAAGCTGACTGAGGAGGGCGGCGCGGCGTGCGTAACCGACGTCGACGTGGGCGTGCGGGGAATCCTGCGCCGCCTTGGGGTCGAGCGGCGGGGTGACGCCTTCTTCGAGGCTATTAGGCACCCGCTGCGCCACCAGCTCATATCGTGGGAGTTCATCCAGCCGCTGGAGTCCAAGCTCGACAGGCTGACACTTTCCGTCTCGAGGGAAGCCTTGTCCGGCATCCACCCCGCCGACATCGCCCAGATAATCAGCGGCATGTCCCCCGAAGAAAGGAAGGGGTTCTTCGAGAAGCTCGACCTGGAAACCGCCGCGGAAGCGCTCCACGAGCTCGAGCCGGAGGTGCAGGCGGACCTTATCACGGACATGGACAAGGAGCAGGCGGCCGACGTCATCGAGCGGATGCCTCCCGACGAGGCGGCCGACGTCATCGCCGACCTCCCGGCGGAGAAGGCCCAGGAGCTCCTGGGCCTAATGGAGAAGGAGGAGGCCGAGGACATCCACGAGCTGCTCGCGCACGAGGAGGACACCGCGGGCGGCCTCATGATCAACGAGTACCTCGCCTATCCGCCGGGGATCACCGTCGGCGATGCGATGGGGAGGTTCCGGAAGGATGCGACCGAACTCGAAGCGTATTACTACATATACGTCGTCGAGGGGGAGAAGCTCCTTGGAGTCCTTGGCCTGCGCGACCTTCTCCTGGAGGATCCCGGAAAGTCCATCAGCGACGTAATGCATAAAAAGCTGATAACGGTCAACGCCGACGCGGGGCAGGAGACGGTCGCGGAGCTGATATCGAAATACAACCTCCTTGCCCTGCCGGTGGTGGACGAAGAGAACTGCCTTCTGGGCGTCGTCACCGTGGACGACGTGGTCGATCTGCTCCTGCCCCCCGCCTCCCGCCGCAAACGCCGAAAAATGTAACTTAACCCCGGGGACGTTCTTAAACTTTTTAATGTGGAACTCGAAAGTTCAGGAACGTCCCTGTGTCTTTAAAGTAATTTACAGGCCGAGAAGGTTCGGAAGTGAAGGGAAGAGCGTTACGATCACGAGCAGTGCCGTCAGGACTATCATGACGACCGTGGTAGTCCACGCGATTCCGTTGAACGATCTGGAGTTTACGTAATCCCCCATAAGTTCCGGGTCATTGCTCAGCTTCAGCATGAAGATCAGGACGAACGGCAGCAGGATGCCGTTGGCCACCTGGGACAGGTACATGATAAGGATCAGCGGCGCCTCCGGATAGAGGACTAGGATCGCGCCGGAAACGATCAGCCCGGTATACAACCAGAAGAAGTGGGGAGCGGTCCGGAAATCCTTGTCGATGCCGGATTCCCATCCCATTCCCTCGCAGACAGAGTAGGCCGTCGCTAGCGGCAGGATGGAAGCGGCGAAAAGCGATGCGTTGGCAAGGCCGACGGCGAACAGGATCGAGGCATATTTTCCCGCAAGAGGGGAAAGGGCGAGCGCCGCGTCCTTCGCATCGGTGATCCGGACGCCGGCGGTGTACAGCGTCGCCCCGCAGGCGACGATGATCGACAAGGCCACGAGGTCTGTCACGAAGCAGCCGATGACCACGTCGGCGCGACAGTACTTGTAATCCTCGACCTGGATGTTTTTTTCGACGACGGCGGACTGCAGGTAGAACTGCATCCAGGGTGCGATGGTCGTTCCGACCATGCCGATGAGCAGCATTATGTACGCCCCGTCCATCCTGATATCCGGCGTGACCAGCGCCAGGGCGACCGTTCCCCACGGCGGGTGCCCAAGCCATGCCGAAACCGCATATGTGAAATAGATCGTGGCCGCTATCAGGAATATCTTTTCAACGACCCGGTAGGTTCCCTTGACGACTAGGAACCAGACCGCCATGGCCCCGATCGGCACGGAGAGATACCGGCTGACCCCGAAGATCTCGAGCGCGGCCGCCCACCCGGCGAACTCGGCCACCGTATTGCCGAGATTGGCGATCAGGAGCGCGGAGAGAAGGAAAAACGTCAGCCGGACGCCGAACTTCTCCCGGATGAGGTCCGCGAGCGTCTTCCCCGTGACGACGCCCATCCTGGCGACCATTTCCTGCACGACGATGAGAGCGACCGTTATGGGGATCAGCGTCCACAGAAGGGAGTAGCCGAAGTGGGCGCCCGCGATCGAATAGGTTGCGATCCCGCCGGCGTCGTTGTCCACCGACGCCGTGATGATCCCGGGGCCCAGGATGGCCAGGAAGGCGAGCAGGTTCTTCTTGTCGGGCCGCCGCAGACGCAACGAAATGCCCCTTTTCAAGCGAGGATAACCGTACAAAATTACCATATTCATCGCGTAGTTGGCCATGCGAAAAGGGGACGCCTCGGCGGGATTCGGAACGTATTTCCAATAGGGATATAATGAAATCGTGGCACAAGACGGAATCGGCGTCGAACGTATCCTGGGGAAGGGAGGTTGCCCATGGAACTCACGCTGACCAACAACGAAGCACAACTGTTGAAGGAGATACTGGAAGCGGACCTGTCCAAGCTCTTGATGGAGATCGCCAACACCGACATCCGGAGCATGCGCAAGGGACTCAAGGAGAGGGAGGAGACCCTTCGTACGATCGTTGGAAAGCTCCCGGCCGCCAAGGCGGCTTGAAGTTTGGCGACGGGAGGATCGCGGAACGGTTCAGTTCGTAGGCCGGAATCCCGATTGGGCGAGCCGGACGGCCAGCTCCTCCCCGTGGGCGCGGTCGCGGGTTTCGAGCAGCAGCACCACCGCGGAATAACCCGGGGGGCAGTCGGGCGGCAGCCGGTCGTGCTCTATGCTTACCACGTTGGACCGCTCGCGGGCGACAGCCGCAAGGAGCGCGGCCAGTGATCCGGGGCGGTCCATGACCAGGAATCGAAGGCGAAAGAGCCTCCCGGAGCGGAACAGCCCCCGCTCCGTTATCTGGGCAAGGAAGTTCACGTCGATATTTCCCCCTGAGAGCACCATTACCGCGGGGAATTTCTTCGGCGGGCGCTTGTAGAGCAGGGCGGCCAGCGGAGCGGCGCCGGCCCCTTCCAGGGTTGTCTTCATCTCCTCCAGCGCGTACAGGATCGCAGCCGCGATTTCTTCGTCCCCGACGGCGACGACGTCGTCCACGTACCGCCTCGCCGCCTCGAAAGTCCGCTCGCTCATGCAGGCAACCGCGATGCCGTCGGCGATCGTGCGCACCTGCGGGCAGGCGACGGGCCTCCCGGCCGCAAGCGACGGCGACAGGGAAGACGCTCCCTCCGCCTGGACCGCCACCAGCTCCGCTTCCGGATGCTTTTCCTTGACCGCCGCTCCGATGCCGGCCAACAGTCCCCCACCTCCCACCGGAACGTAGATCGTCCCCGGAACCCTGCCGGCGTCGAGGATTTCCAACCCCAGCGTTCCCTGCCCGGCGATCACAAGCGGGTCGTCGAACGGATGGACGACCGCGAAACCGGACTCTTCCGCAAGGGAAAGCGCATGCCGTGATGCCTCCTCGAAAGTGTCACCGTGAAGGATGATCCGTGTTCTTTCCCCGCCCTCCCGCTGGGCGGCCGCCGACTTCGAGACCGGCGCCCATACCGGCATCACGAGAGTCGCGGGAATGCCGGCTTCGCGAGCGGCGCGGGCGACGCCGCGGGCATGATTGCCCGCGCTTGCGGCGACCACGCCGCGCACCTTCGAAGGGTCGAGGGAAAAAACCTTGGACGCGGCGCCCCTGATCTTGAACGAGCCTGAGACCTGCAGGTTTTCGAGCTTGGATAGCACCTTCCCCCCGAACCTGTCGGACAGGGGGTCTTCCTCGACGAGGGGAGTGGAGTACGCCAGCCGGTAGACCCTCTCGCGCGCCGCCAGCACGTCCTTGCGCCCGAAATCCATTCGTTCCTCCAAGCCGACGTCGTTTTCCGCTCGGGATCCGAGGCGGCAACACCAGTTTATCCGCGGGAGGGGACTTAAGGCCAGAACCTTGCGGCGCGGCCCGCATGCAACTGCGGAAGGGCGATCGCGAAAAATATTCTTGACATGCATTGCGCATGATTGGTATACGTGAGCAACTATTTCATTCAAGGGGTCACCAGTTCTGATCAAGCAGACAAGGAAAACCGACGGCGCAATGGCGAAAAAGCCGGAATTCATCGACGCCGCAAGCGTGCGCGCGGCCAGAAAAGCCATGCCGGGAGACCGGATGGTAAGGGCGCTTGCCGAAACGTTCGGCGCCTTGAGCGACCCCACGCGCGTCCGCATCATATCCGCGCTGGGAGGGCAGGAGCTGTGCGTTTTCGACCTGGCGCGCCTTCTCGGCCTGTCCGGTTCGGCGATATCGCACCAGTTGAGGCTGCTTCGCGGCCAGCGCCTGGTGAAATACCGCAAGGAAGGGAAGATAGCCTTCTATTCCCTGGACGACGACCACATACGCAACCTCATGGAGGAGTGCATGAAGCACGTTTCCGTGGGGTGATTTTTTTTCCTGGTAAATACAAACAACTGTTCAGTCTTACGCATTAAGACAAGGAAGGTCGAGCATGCCGGGAAAGAGAAATGCTCGTTCGATTGCGGCGATCCTGCTTGTTCTGCTTATTGGAGGTGCATCAACAGCAGGCGCGCAGGAACCGGGAACGGACAATGCAGCAGGACGCATCGGGGAGCTGGAGAAGGAGGTCAAGCGCCTTTCGGAGCGGGTCGAGGCGATGGATAAAACGAAAACGTCCTACGGCGGCTCCTGGATGGACAAATTCACCCTGGGCGGCTACGGAGAGATGCACGCGAACTTCGGGGAGGGAAGCGCTTCGGACCAGTTCGACATCCACCGCCTGGTGGCGTACGTCGGCTACACCTTCAGCGACTGGATCCGGTTCCACTCAGAGGTCGAGATCGAGCACGCCTTCGTCTCGAGCGAGAGCGACGGGGAGCTATCCATCGAGCAGGCCTACTTCGATTTCCTCCTGTCGGACCCGGTGAACGTCCGGTTCGGCAGGGTCCTTGTCCCAATCGGGATCACCAACAGGAAGCACGAACCGCCCACCTTCTACGGCGTCGAGCGCCCCTCCTTCGACCGGGTAATCGTCCCGACGACCTGGTCCGCCGACGGGATCGGGATTTTCGGCGGGGTCGGTCCATCGCTGAAGTACGAACTGTATGTCGTAGGCGGGCTCAACGGGTCGGGGTTCAACGCGACCAACGGGATTCGCGACGGGCGGATCAAGGAGCGGTCGAGTCTCCACGAGCCCGCGGTGACCGGCCGCCTGGATTTCTTCCCCTTCGTGCGGTGGCCCGGCCCCGCCGGGTTCTTAAGGCTCGGAGCTTCCGCCTATTACGGCGGCGTCGACAACGGAAACCAGGGAAATAACCCCGGGATCGACGGCGACGTGCGGATCGTATCGGGCGACTTCGAGTACTCCGTGTCGAAGCTCGACTTCCGGGGCGCAGTTGCCCATGAGCGGATCCAGGGGGCGAGGCAGATCGGCAACGGGACAGCCTCCGAAATCTTCGGATGGTATATTGAGGGGGCGTATCACGTATTTCCCGCGGCATGGAAAAAGGGGAAGCTCGCCAAATCCGACGCCGCGGTCTTCACGCGGTACGAGGACTTCGACACGCAGTACCGGATGCCGGACGGCATAGCGAAAAATCCGACGGGGGACCGCCGGGAATGGACCCTCGGTGCCAGCTTCTTTCTGACGCCGACGCTTGTGGCCAAGGGGGACGTCCAGTTCCGGGACGACGCGTCCGGGGCGGACCTGCCCACCCTTGTCAACTTCGGCCTGGGCTGGCAATTTTAATTCGTGCAAGGGGGGCAAAGGATGCGATTTCACCGCCTGCTCGTTACGGTTTTGATCGTTTCACTGGCTGCCTGTATTTCCGCCTGCGCCGCGGGGAAAGCCTCGATTCCAACGGCCGACGAGATGCGCGCCTCGGGAGCCATCCCGGCGGGGACGGACCTGGACGCCCTGCGCAGGGGACGGGCGATAATGGTGACCGAGTGCGCGACCTGCCACAGGCTCTTCCTCCCGGCCGAGTATCCGCCGGAACAGTGGCGCGGGATCGTAAAGAGGATGGCTGCACGGGCGTCGCTCGGCGGCGACCAGGCTGCGGACCTGGAACTTTACCTGTCCGTCGCGAGCAGAATCGGGGTTGGAAGATGAGGGAATGGTGCGCGTTGCTTCTTGCGGCGATTTGTGTTCTGGCTTCTGCTTCGGCGCAAGGAGAGGAAGCCGGAAAGATTCGCGACAATTCCTTCCTGCTGGAGGAGGCCTACAACCAGGAAAAAAGCGTCGTTCAACATATACAGACGTTCCAGTACATGAAGGACCGGTCCTGGACCTACAGCTTTACCCAGGAGTGGCCGGTACCGAGGGAAACACAC
>DATBLU010000329.1:0-4901 GCA_036555205.1 Candidatus Deferrimicrobiaceae bacterium | reverse complement strand
GCCGCCTTGACCTTCAAGGCCTGGACCGCATCGGAAGAGATGTAGCCGAGCCTGAGGAACGTCTCCAGCAGCTCCGTTTGGGATCCGCCCACGTCGGCCCGCCTTTTCATCGTTGTTTTCAACTTTATAAAAAAGGGGGGGGAAAGTAAAATGATTACTATTCTGCCAAACCGCCAGAATTCCGGAGGAAAAGAGTGAAAGGAAATAAGTTGCGGGCCGTGGTTTGCATCCTTGCATCATGTCTTGCGGCAGGCGGCTGCATGGTCACAAGCTCCAAGTACGAGATGAAGACCAAGGAGGCCGACACCCTCCGGGACGCGGTCGCCTCGGCCAACAAGGAGAAAACCGTGCTGGCGGCAAGGAACGAAGCGCTCCAGAAGCAGCTTGCCGACCTCAAGAATTCGGAAGCGGCGCTTTCGGCGCGTATCCAGGCGCAGGATGAGGAGATAAGGCGTTTCGGGGAGGAGTTCGCCTCGGCGCGCAAGAACTACGAGGGAACCCGCATAACCCGCGAGCAGTTCATCACCGAGCTGCTTGAGAAGGAGAAGGCCACGGGCAAGCGGATCCAGGAATTGAACGCGAAAGCGCAGGCGTGCGAGGCATCGCTGGAAGCGCTTCGCAGGGAAGCCGCGGCCCGCGACACCGAGCTGGGGTATTTACGGGATCAGGAGGGGAAACCCGTCGATAACGAGGCGCTGAAAAGGGAACGCGACACCTTGCTGGGACGCGTGGAGCGCCTCACGGAGGAGCACAGGAACGAGGAAAAGCGCAGGGACGACCGGTTCGCCGCGCTCGCCGGGTCCATAGGAAAGATATCCGGCAACGCCGCGGTACATATCCTGGGACCCTCCCTGAGCGTGTCACTCCCGGAAAACCTGCTGTTTCAGAAAGGCAAGACCGTCCTTTCCGAAGCCGGCAGGAAGGTCGCCGCCTCGGTAGGCAAGGTTGCGACGGAGTTCCCCTCGGCCTCGATCGTCATTTCGGCGGGAAACAAGAAGATCGCAGGGGAGATCCGGGCGGCACTGGCCAATCCGGGGAAGATTCCGCCGGATCGCATACTCACAAGGGTACGCGATAAGGAGAAGGGCGCGGAAATTCTGCTGCTGGTCCCTTAACCCCCGGCGTACGTTATGTGCTATTTTGGGAAGTCGCGAAATCGCATCCGTCAAGGAGGAGCGGGGATGGACGTCTTCGAGGCGATGAAGGGGCGGCAAAGCGTGCGCAAGTTCCGCAAGGATCCGGTCCCCAGGCCGCTTCTGCTCAAGATGGTGGAGGCGGCGACTTGGGCGCCGTCGGCGGGCAACGCGCAGAACGTCCGGTTCATCATCGTCGAGGACAAGGAACTCCTGACCCGGATGAAGGGAATAGTGGACGAAGTGGTGTCGCGTACCACCGGGAAGTCCATCGCTCCGGACAAGATAAACAATTACAACCTGTTCTGGGGCGCTCCCGCAGCCGTTTGCGCGGTAGGATCGCCGTACGAATCCGCCACCGACCGCCTGCTTCGCGAAAAGGACCCCGAGAGGCACCGGACACGCCGGTTCCAGGTCAACGCAGGGCTGCAAAGCGTCTCGGCGGCGGTCACGCAGTTCCTGCTCGCCGCGCATGCGTTGGGATACGGGACGTGCTGGATGACCGGGCCGCTGATCGCGAAGGCGGAGCTGGAATCAGCCCTGTCGATCCGCTTCCCCGACGAACTCCTCTCGATGATCGCGGTCGGAAAGCCTGACTCCCCTCCGTCGAAACCCCCCCGCAAGCCGGCGGCCGAGGTCACGGAATTCCGGTAGGAGCCGTCTTCTCGATCCGGAGGCGCCGGATCCGGTAGCGCTCTGTTTCCGCAACCGTGATCCGGTATCCGTGGGCAAGGAATGTCACCATGCCTTCCGGGACGTCCTGCAGGTAATCCATCACGAACCCTCCCGCGGTCTCGTACGCTGCCCCCGGGGGTATGTCGATTCCGTACTCTTCGCGGAGCACCCGGACCGGCGTCGAAGCGGGGACCGACAGGGCCCCGTCCTTTTCCCACTCAGGTCCTTCCTGCGTTTCGGCTCCGACGGCGAGCCTGCCCACGATCTTTTCCAGCAGGTCGTGGATCGTGATCACCCCGCAAAGCTTGCCGTGCTCGTCGATCGCCACCGCCATGTGCACGTTTGCGCGCTGGAACCGGCGCAACAGGTCCGAAACCTTCATGGACCCGGGAACGTACATCGGCTTTTCGAGAAAACCTTCCCAGCGCCCGTCCGGCGGCAGCCGGAACAGGCTGGACGAGGACAGGATTCCCACCACCTCCTCTCCGCTGCGGGACAGCACCGGATACCTCGAGTAGCCGGATTCCCCGACGATCCCGGTCACTTCGTCGTGCGGCGTGCCTTCCCGCAGGAACACGACCGCCGCCCAGGGCGTCATTCCTTCCGCGACCGTGGTATCCCCGAACCGAAGGACCCCCTCGATCATCTTCTCCTCGGTGGCGTCGATCGTCCCGTGCTCCGCCCCCTCCTCGATGACGTCCAGGATCCCCTCCTCGGATCCGAACCGGATGTCCATAAGCGCCTCGGGGGAGTATTGCCCGCCGAAAAGAAGCCTGCCCAGGCCGTCGAAGAGGCGGGCAGGCAAAACCGACGCGCGAAGCGCCGCCAGGCAGACCCCTTCCCAGCGCAGGAGCCGCCGCGGGTTCGCCATCGTCCCGCATGCCGCGACGTTTTCCAGGTAGAAGAGAAAAAGCAGGAAAGCCGCCAGCCAGCCGGCCCCGGCGCCGGCGCCGGCCCATCCTCCGAGGGCGTGTCCCAGCGCCACGGACGACGCTCCGGCTGCCAGCGCCGAGACCGCTTTCAGGACGCATGCCAGCGCCCAAAGGGAAAAGGGGTGTCGGAACGACGGGTCGCGCACCGCTGCGAGCAGGCGCGCAGCTTTCCCGTCGCCGCGCACGCTTTCCTCGGCCAGCCCCTCCTCCCCCAGGATCAGCAGGGAGGACCTGATCGCCGTCGCCGCCGCCGCGGCGAGGGACAGGACAAGCGCAGGCAGCGCCAACAGCAGGTACGTCTTCATTTCTTCACTATATCCGATTCTGCTATAGTGAAAAGGCCCGCATGGAGATCCGATGAACAGCGTCGCGTTCGTCTATCATCCCGACTATCTTCTGCATGTCCCCCCCTTCGAGCATCCGGAGTCCCCGGAACGGCTCGAGGCCATCAACCGGCACCTGGCGGACAGGGGACTCCTTGACAATATGGTTCCCGTGACGCCGGACTACCCGGACGAAACCGACATTTTGCGCATCCACGAACCTTCCTACCTCCGCAAGATCGAGATGGCCTGCCGGCGCGGGGACTTGACGCTTGACGCGGAAGACACCTATCTAAGCAGCAACTCCTACACGGTCGCCCTGCTTTCGGCGGGCGGCGCGATCGCGGGAGCGGAATCCGTCGCCACCGGCAAAACCCGCCGCGCGTTCTGCGCGATACGCCCTCCCGGCCACCACGCCGACAGCCGGACGGGCATGGGATTCTGCCTCCTGAACAACGTGGCCATCGCGGCCCGTTACCTGCAGGCGCGGCACGGAATTTCACGCATCTTCATCGTGGACTGGGACGTGCACCACGGGAACGGAACGCAGAACATCTTCCTGGAGGATCCCTCCGTCTACTTCTTCAGCATCCACGAACACCCGTCCTTTCTCTACCCGGGAACGGGCAGGAGGTGGGAAACAGGCAAGGGGGCAGGCGAGGGGACGACGCTGAACGCGCCGATGGCGCCCGGAGCGGGGGACGACGAGTACCGGCTGGCGTTCGAGCAGATGCTGCGCCCGGCCATGGATGCCTTCCGCCCCGAGATGATCCTCGTCTCCGCCGGGTTCGACGCCCACCGTGACGACCCCCTCGCCGACATCCAGCTTACCGAGGAAGGATTCCGGTTCATGACCCGGTTCGTCGTCGAGATGGCCGACCGGCATTGCGGCGGACGAGTCGTCTCCCTGCTCGAGGGGGGATACGACCTGAATTCCGTCACGTCGTCGGTGGAAGCGCACCTGCGGGAACTATTCGGGGATAAGCAACGGAAAGAGGAGGAATAAACAATGTTCGTCGTCAGGAGAATGCAACGAAACGTCGTCACGATATCCCCGATCGCGTCGCTTTTCGACGCCCGCGAGAGAATGCGGCGCCACAACATCCACCAGCTCCCGGTGGCGGACGGGAACGGCAAGCTCATCGGCATCCTGTCCAACCGCGACATACGGGAGGCGACGCTGCCGGTCGCGCTCCTGCGCGGTGCGACGGAGAAGGAGGCCGAAGACCTCCTCAAGGAAACCCTCGTCGAAAAAGTGATGACGCGGAAGGTCGTCACGGCCACCCTCGCGGACACCCTGGAGGACGCCCTGGTCCTCCTGCACGATTTTCGCGTGAACTCCCTCCCGGTGCTCGACAACGAAGGACGGGTCTCGGGGATCATCTCCCGGACTGACGTCCTGAAGGCGTTCATAGAGGTGCTGGGCGTCGGAGAAATAAGCTCCAGGCTGGAAGTTGTGGTGCCGGACCGTCCGGGGGGACTGGCGCAGATCATTTCCATAATCAAGGGATTCAAGGTGAACATCACCAGCGTCCTGACCACCGGGCAGCCTGAAGAAGGAAAGCGGGCCATTTTCTTCCGCGTCGCCACGCTGAACGTCGCCCCGCTGAAAAAAGCGATCCAGGAGGCGGGGTTCCAGATACTCGATCCGTTGTCCTTTCACCTATGAAGGCGATGCTGCTTTCCGCAATCCGGCCGGTGGCGGCGTCGCCCCTGGCGATTGCGGAGCTGCCCGTCCCTTCGCCAGGGCCGGGCGAAATCCTCGTGAAGGTGGCCGCCTGCGGCATCTGCCGGACCGACCTGCACGTAATCGAGGGCGATCTCCCCCCCGTCCGGCT
>DATBLU010000318.1:0-1641 GCA_036555205.1 Candidatus Deferrimicrobiaceae bacterium | reverse complement strand
CAAGCTTTGGCTCGCGGTGGACTACCAGGGCGGCAAGAACGCATTCGGCGCGCTGAGCTTCGGAGCCTCGTGGGCCTTCGCCAAGAACACCAGCGTGATATTCGGGTACGACGTATACAACAACAAGGATCGGGCGGGGCAAAACACGTTCACCGTCCAGCTCGACATCAATTTCCCGTAGCACCCACTACCATGTCCCGCCCAGGTCCGTTTTTCCCGCCAGGTTCCGTCGCGAGGCGGTGGAGACGGGCGTGGATACAAGGCGCGCGAACTTCGGGGGACGCAGCCGTAGTTGACACTACGGCGAGGAGAACGAAGGAGCGTAACGAAGTAGACATGCCCGTATCCGCCGACGCAGCAGGAGGCTGGTGGGAAATACGGGCCAAGGGCGGGCGTGAAGAAGGAGAACGACGATGAAAAAACATTTACGAATCGCATCGACCGCGATGTTGGTCCTGATGGCGCTTGTCGCAGGAATCGGCTCGGCGCCGCCCGCCCTGGCCGCGGACGCGGCGGCGGCCCCGGCGCCGGCCTTCACGCAGGATATGGCCGACGCAATCGCAAATCAGAAGATCGCCATGGACACCATCTGGACGATGCTCGCCGCATTCCTGGTCTTCTTCATGAACCTCGGCTTCGCCTTGGTGGAGTCGGGCTTCTGCCGGGCCAAGAACACCGTCAACATCCTCTTCAAGAACTTCGTGGTGTTCGCGGTGTCCTCTCTCGCGTTCCTGGTCCTGGGCTTCGGGCTAATGTTCGGGGACGGGAATGCCCTCCTGGGCCTCAAGGGCCTCTTCTTTGCCACGGGAGCCGACAACAGCCCGGCCATGGGAGAGGCGTACAAGGGCGTCTACCACGCCCTAAACTGGACGGGCGTGCCGCTGTGGGCCAAGTTCTTCTTCCAGCTCGTCTTCGCCGGCACCGCCGCCACGATCGTGTCGGGGGCGGTTGCCGAACGGATCAAATTCAAGGCCTTCGTCATTTTCACGCTGTTCATGGGGGGCGTTATCTACCCCATCGGCGGGCACCTGATCTGGGGCGGCGGCTGGCTCGCAAGCAAGGGCTTCCTCGACTTCGCCGGATCCACCGTCGTCCACTCCATCGGCGGATGGGCGGCGCTCGCCGGCATCCTGATGCTGGGACCCCGCATCGGCAAGTACGGGCCGGGCGGCAAGGTGAACGCAATCCCCGGCCACAGCATGACCTCCGCCGCCATCGGCGTGTTCGTCCTCTGGTTCGGATGGTTCGGATTCAATCCCGGCTCCACCATGGCGGCGGACGGGGCCTCCATCGCGCACGTGGCCACCACCACCAACGTGGCCGCCGCCGCCGCGACCGTGTCCTCCATGATCATGGCCTGGATACTTTTCGGGAAACCCGATTTCGGCATGACGCTGAACGGCTGCCTCGCGGGCCTCGTGGCGATCACCGCGCCCTGCGCCTTCGTAAGCGTGCAAAGCTCCCTCATCATCGGTCTCGTCGCGGGAGTCCTGGTGGTACTGGCGGTCCTCTTCTTCGACAAGGTCCGGATCGATGATCCAGTGGGCGCTACAGCGGTTCACCTGGCCAACGGGGTCTTCGGAACGATCGCCCTGGGCCTCTTCGCCGATCCCACCGTCTGCCCGGCCGCCTCGGTGGCCA
>DATBLU010000296.1:0-2071 GCA_036555205.1 Candidatus Deferrimicrobiaceae bacterium | reverse complement strand
CGCGTCGACTCCCCTCCCACGTCTATCACGTCGGCCCCTGCTTCCGCCATTTCCAATCCACGCCTGACCGCATCGTCTTCGGAGAAGAATTTTCCGCCGTCGGAAAATGAATCGGGGGTGACGTTCAGGACCCCCATGATTTTCGCAGCGCCGCCAAGCCTTAAAAAAAGCCCGGCGCAGGGCACGACGAAATCTTTTTCGGCGTATCGCCGGATCGCATCCTTGACGCACCCCAGCGCGCCCGCTGCACCGGCCTCCTTCCCCATCCAGTCACCGACCTGGTCCGCCGACGAGACCGAAAAGAAAAGCGCCCTCTTTCCCCACGCCGCGGGGATCCCCAGACGGGCAAGAAGAGGGAACAATGCGTGCGCCGATTCCCCGTCGGGGATGCAGATCAGATACGGCCGAAGATCGCGAACCAGGCGAGAAGCGTCCGCCTGGAAAACACCGTGGTGATCGAGCCGAAGGCCTGCTTCCAGCGGGCTTCCCGCGTGCAGAACCCGGATCACTTGCGGGGATACCCGCCTTTCAGGCCGGAGAGCCGGCTTGCGTCGCCTGCGGCCCCTGGTCGGGACCGGCAACCATCTCCTCGACGATCCGCTTGATCTCGGCCCCGTCGATCACCTCTTTTTCCAGGAGGGTCTTTGCGACCCGGTGCAGCACGTGGATGTTCGTCTTCAGGATGGTCTTCGCCCGTTCGTAGCAGGATGTGACGATATCCTTAATCTCCTGGTCGATGTCGCGCGCCGTCGCCTCGCTGTAATCCTGGTGCCGCGTCATGTCCCTGCCGAGGAATATAAGCTCCTGCTTCTGCCCGAACGTCACGGGGCCCAGCTTTTCGCTCATCCCCCATTCGCAGACCATCTTCCGCGCCAGCAGCGTCGAGCGCTCCAGGTCGTTCCCCGCGCCGGTGGTGAGCTCCCCGCGCACGAGCTCCTCGGCCACCCGCCCGCCCATAAGGATAGTGATGTTGTTCTTAAGGTAGTCGCTCGAATAGGTGTGCCGCTCGTCGATCGGGAGCTGCTGGGTGACGCCCAGCGCCATGCCGCGCGGAATGATGCTCACCTTGTGGATCGGGTCCGCTCCGGGGGTAAGCGTCGCTACGATGGCGTGTCCCGCCTCGTGGTACGCGGTGGATTTTTTCTCCTCTTCGCTGATTATCATCGACCGCCGCTCGCGGCCCATCATCACCTTGTCCTTGGCCATCTCGAAGCAGTCCATGGTCACCTTGGAAAGCCCGACGCTTGCGGCATGCAGCGCCGCCTCGTTGCACAGGTTTGCCAGGTCCGCGCCCGTGAACCCGGGGGTGCCCTTCGCCAGGACCTCCAGGTTGACGTCTTCCGACAACGGGATTTTGCGGACGTGCACCGACAGTATCTGCTCCCGCCCCTTTACGTCCGGCTTGGGGACGACCACCTGCCGGTCGAACCGCCCCGGCCGAAGCAGGGCGGGGTCCAGAACGTCCGGGCGGTTGGTCGCCGCTATCAGGATTAGCCCCTCGTTCGATTCGAACCCGTCCATCTCGACCAGGAGCTGGTTCAACGTCTGCTCGCGCTCGTCGTGCCCGCCGCCAAGCCCCGCGCCGCGGTGCCTGCCGACGGCGTCTATCTCGTCGATGAAGATGATGCAGGGGGCCGCTTTCTTCCCCTGGATGAACAGGTCGCGCACGCGCGCGGCGCCCACGCCAACGAACATCTCGACGAAATCCGACCCGCTTATGGAGAAAAAGGGAACGCCCGCCTCTCCCGCGATCGCCCTGGCCAGCAGGGTCTTTCCCGTCCCCGGGGGCCCCACGAGCAGCACGCCCTTTGGGATGCGCCCGCCGAGCCTGGTGAACTTCTTGGGATCTTTAAGGAACGCGATTATCTCCTGGAGCTCCTCCTTTGCCTCCTCGATCCCCGCGACGTCCGCGAAGGTGTGTTTCTGTGTAGACTCGGTCAGAAGCTTCGCCCGGCTCTTGCCGAACGACATCGCCTTGCCCCCGCCCGCCTGCATCTGCCGCATGAAGAAGATCCACACGCCGATCAGCAGCAGCATCGGCAGCCAGGAAACCAAAAGCGTCATGTACCAT
>DATBLU010000281.1:0-1971 GCA_036555205.1 Candidatus Deferrimicrobiaceae bacterium | reverse complement strand
TCGGGCGTGGAGTTCATCGCGGCGAACACGGACGCCCAGGCCCTCGCCAAGAATCTCGCCCCGCTCAAGATCCAGCTGGGGACCAGGCTTACCAAGGGGCTGGGGGCGGGAGCCAATCCCGACGTCGGGCGCGAAGCGGCGCTCGAGGACCGGGACCTTCTGCGCGAATCGCTCTCCGGGGCCGACATGGTGTTCATTACGGCGGGCCTGGGCGGGGGCACCGGCACCGGCGCGGGTCCGATCGTCGCCGAGGTCGCCAGGGAGGCGGGAGCCCTGACCGTAGCGGTGGTCACGCGTCCCTTTTCGTTCGAGGGGTCCACGCGGCGGCGGCAGGCCGAGATCGGAGTAAAGGACCTGCGCAGCCTGGTCGACACGATCATCGTTATCCCGAACGAGAAGCTGCTGCTGATCGCCGGCAAGGAGATGCGGTTCGTGGAGGCGTTCCGGAAGGCCGACGAAGTCCTGTTCCAGGCGGTCCGCGGTATCTCCGAGCTGGTTACTAAGCCCGGGTACATCAACCTGGACTTCGCGGACGTCAAGACGATCATGTCCGGCATGGGCGTTGCGCTGATGGGCACCGGCGCCGCCTCCGGCCAGAACCGCGCGGTAGCCGCGGCGGAGAAGGCCATCTCCAGCCCGCTCCTGGAGGACGTCTCGATCCGGGGGGCGCGCGGCGTGCTGATCAACATCACCGCTGGGCCGTCGCTGTCCTTGAGCGAGGTGCACGAGGCGGCGAGCCTGGTCCAGCAGGAAGCCGACGACGAGGCGAACATCATCTTCGGGACCGTGATCGACGAAGCCCTGGGCGAGGAGCTCAAGGTGACGGTAATCGCGACCGGATTCGAGCCCGGCATGGCGGAGAGCCTGTGGAAGGGGCCGCGGCGCACGATCAAGCTGGTCGGGAAGGAGGACCTCGAGAAGCCGGCTTTCCTGCGGGCCGCGGCGCAGAAACCGCCGGAGCGGATCGAGGACCTGCCCGTCATCGACAAGGAAGCCGAGGTCGAGGCCCTCGAGGAATTCGAGATCCCGACGTTCCTGCGCCGCCGGGGAGAGTAGGCCTTACGCCTGGTGGCGCCCGGGCAGCGCATGGGGTGGGAAATACGGAAGCTCCACGACGCCGTCCTGTCCCGGGAGATCGGAACGACGAGGAAGGAGAGGGGCGGCCGACTCCGGGTCGCGCTCGTATACCCGAACCGGTACGCGGCCGGGATGTCGAACCTGGGATTCCTCTCGATCCACGCGCGCATCAACGACAGGGCCGGCGCCCTGTGCGAACGGGCCTTCCTGCCGTCGGCGGAGGAAGAGCGTATACTCCTTCGCCGGTCGATCCCGCTCTCGACTCTCGAGAGCGGCAGCGCCCTGAAGGATTTCGACGTCGTCGCCTTTTCGCTGTCTTACGAGAACGACCTGCTTAACCTGCCGTCGATCCTTTCCGCCGGCGGGATCCCGCCTTTTCGCGAAGACCGGGAAAAATGCGGCGGCACCCGCCCGCTGGTCCTCGCGGGAGGGTTCGCGGCGTCGCTGAATCCCGAGCCCGTTGGAGTTTTCGCGGACGCGGTCGTGGTCGGCGACGGGGAAAGGGCGGCGGGAGCGGTTGTGGACCTGGGAGATCCCCGCCCTGCGGACATGGAATACCTGAAATGCCTTGCCGCCATTCCCGGAGTGTACGTTCCGGCGGGGTACGCTCCCGAATACGGCGAGACGCGGGGAGGCGCTACGGGTGTGGAAGGAAGACTGCGGGAGCTTTGCGGCCGTCCCGGATTTCCGCCGCGGGTCGTGCGGGAGACTGTCGACCTGTCCGAGTTCCCCCCGCTTCCCACGGTTATGGCAGAGGACGCCGAACTGGGCAGGATGGCCCTGGTGGAAACCTCGCGGGGATGCCCCAGGATGTGCGGCTTCTGCGCCGCGGCGCACGCCTGCCCGCAGTTCCGCGAGATGCCGCTGCACTTCGTGCGCGCGGCGGTCGACGCC
>DATBLU010000268.1:0-3914 GCA_036555205.1 Candidatus Deferrimicrobiaceae bacterium | reverse complement strand
GAAGCTCGACTTCGACGTCTGCGTGGGGAGCGGCGAGCGCGGGGCGCTGGGGGACTGCTTCGACCGGTACATGGTCCGGATCAACGAGATGCGGGAGAGCGTGAAGATCCTGCGGCAGGCGATCGCGCAGATTCCCGAGGGCCCCGTCGCGGCCAAGGTCCCGCGGGTGTTCAAGCCGCCGGTCGGCGAGGCGTACTTCCGCTCCGAGTGCCCAAGGGGGGAGACCGGCTTCTACCTGGTCAGCGACGGTACGGGCAATCCCTCCCGGCTCAAGATTCGCACGGGATCCTTCGTCACCATGAACATATTCGAGAAGGTGACCGTGGGCCTCATGATCGCGGACATCGTGGCGGTGATCGGCAGCTTCGACATCATTCTGCCGGAGATCGACCGGTGAGAAAGAGACCGTAGGAATGGAATCGTTCGCCCTCTCCCTGGTCAAGGCGGTTCCCGCGCTCTCGGGGGTCCCCATGTGGACCGTGACCCTGACGGCGATGGTCCTGACTGCGGCGATCCTGCTGGTTTTCGCCCTGACCTTCGGCGGGCTGGGATCGTACGTCCTGCGCAAGGTGGCGGGCGACATCCAGGTGCGCATCGGACCCAACCGCGTCGGGCCGTACGGGCTCCTCCAGTTCCTGGCCGACGGCGCGAAGCTGATACTCAAGGAAGACATCATCCCGGCCAAGGCCGACCGGTTCCTGTTCATCCTGGCTCCCTACCTGGTGTTCGTGGGCTCCTTCGCCGCCTTCGTGGTCCTGCCGTTCGGCGTCGGGCTCATCGCCTCCGACCTGAACATCGGCGTCTATTACGTCATGGCGGTCACCTCCCTGGTGGTGGTGGGCATCCTCATGGCGGGGTGGGCCTCCAACAACAAGTGGGCCTTGCTGGGCGGGATGCGGGCGGCGGCCCAGATCATCTCGTACGAGATCCCGGTGGGAATGGCGATCATGCCGGCGGTGCTGATCGCGGGCTCCCTTTCGCTCCAGGACATCGTCCGGTCGCAGGGGGGCCTGCTGGGCGTCTTCGGATGGAACCTGTTCCACAACCCGTTCACCTTCTTCTCGTTCATCCTGTACTTCACCGCGGCGCAGGCCGAGACCAACCAGACGCCGTTCGACCTCCCCGAGGCGGAGTCGGAGCTCGTTTCCGGGTACAACGTCGAGTACTCGGGGATCCGCTACGCGTTCTTCTTCCTGGCGGAGTTCGGGGACATGTTCGTCGTGGCGGCCCTTGCGACCGCCTGCTTCCTGGGGGGGTGGCACGTGCCGTTCTTCCACGCCGAGGCGCTTCCTGCCGTTTGGGGGAACCTGCTCTCGCTCGGGGCATTCCTGTTCAAGGCGTTCGCGCTCGTTCTGGTGATGATGTGGGTCCGCTGGACGCTGCCGCGGCTGCGCGTGGACCAGCTCATGCGGATGTCCTGGAAATACCTGGTGCCGCTCACGTTCGTAAATCTGCTGGGCGTTTCCCTGTGGCTCCTGCTCTTCAAGGGCAAGGGGATCCCCCAGATGATCGCATCCTTGGTCGGATAAGGGATATGGGGTTGAAGCAGTACATAAACGACATCGTGGAAGCCGTGGTCACAACCGCGAAAGGCATGAGGATCACCGCGCGGTACGGGGTGGACGCAGGCGAGGAGGTCACCCAGCAGTACCCCGAGGAGCGCCGCGAACCCTCCGAGCGTTTCCGGGGATTCCTGCACAACGACGTCGCGCGCTGCACCTCCTGCCAGATGTGCATAAAGGTCTGCCCCGTGGACTGCATCTCCCTCGAGGCCGTCCGGGGGGCGGACAAGAAGTTCGTCCTCGCATCCTACGTCATCAACATCGGGCGGTGCATGTACTGCGGGCTTTGCGTGGAGGTCTGCCCGACCAAGTCGCTGACCCACACCAGCGGCTACGAGAAGGCGTCGGTCAACCGCGGGGAGCTCGTCCTCCATTTCATCCACGAGGACGCGGCCGAAATCAAGGCGCGCGTGGCCAGGCAGGTGGCGGAGGCGGCGGCGAAGGCGGCCGAGGCCGCGAAGGCTGCGGAAGCGGTAAAGGCGGCCGCGAACCCGGCGGCGCCGGACGTCGCCCCCGCGGCGGCGAATAAACCCGCACCCGCGGAACCCCAGGCGAAAGCTGCGCCGGAACCGGAGAAAAAGGGATGAGCGGCCCGGCTGACCTGATATTTTTTGTTCTGGCTTTGCTTACGGTGGGGTCCGCCATCCTGGTGGCGATCCTGCCCAACATAGTCTATTCCGCCGTCGCGCTCCTGTTCTCTTTCGCTGGGGTGGCCGGCCTCTACGTGTTCCTGTCCGCGGACTTCCTCGCCGCCACCCAGGTGCTGGTTTACGTCGGGGGGATCCTCATCCTGATCATGTTCGCAGTCTTCCTGTCGAACCGGATTTCCGACGTAAAGATCTCCAACCCGACGCGATTCAACTGGCAGGCCGCATTCCTTTGCCTCGTGCTTTTCGGGGTCCTTTCGTATACGGCCGTTTCCACCCCCTTTCCCGTCAAGCCGGGGATCGTCTACCTGCCGTCCACCGCCGAGATCGGGGAGCTCCTCATGACGAGGTACCTTCTGCCGTTCGAGGTCGCCTCGGTGCTTCTGCTCGCGTCGCTGATCGGCGCCGCGCTTCTGTCCCGGCCGGAAGGGCAAAAAGGGAAGGCGGCCGACATGGAGGAACCGAAGTAAATGGGCCTGGACAAGCTGCTGGTCATAGGCGCCGCGCTTTTCTGCTGCGGACTCTACACGATCATGACGCGCCGCAACGCCGTGGCGATTCTAATGGGGGTCGAGCTGATCCTGAACTCGGCGAACATAAACTTCGTCGCGTTTTCACACTACGTGTCCCGCGTAATCGGCGGGCAGATCTTCGCCGTTTTCGTGATAGTGCTGGCGGCGGCCGAGGCCGCCGTGGCGCTCGCCATATTCTTGAGGCTGTACGCCACGACGGGCACCGTCGAGGTGGATACGGCAGACGAGCTCAAGGGGTAGGCCTTGATCCGATACGCGCACTTCATACCGCTTCTTCCGCTTCTGGCCTTCTTCGTGAACATCGCCATCGGCAAGCGGCTGCCGCGCAAGGGGGACTGGGTCTCCCTGGGCGCGATCTCCATCGGGCTCCTGATCTCCATCGGCATCTTCTACGAGGTCTTCCGGGCCTACGACCCGAACTTCAAGTACCACATCGTGTTCCCGTGGATAGACCTCGGGGGCCGGTTCGTCATCAAGGGCGGGATACTGATCGACAACATCACCGCCGTGATGCTCCTGGTTGTCAACGGGGTCTCCACCCTGGTCCACCTGTTCTCCATCGGGTACATGCACGGCGATCCGCGGTACAACCGGTTCTTCGCATACCTGTCAATCTTCTCGTTCTCGATGCTGGGGCTGGTCCTTTCGGACAGCTTCTTCTTCATCTACATCTTCTGGGAGCTCGTGGGCCTTTCCTCCTACCTGCTCATAGGCTTCTGGTTCGAGAAGAAGTCGGCGGCCGACGCCTGCAAGAAGGCGTTCATCGTGAACCGGATCGGCGATTTCGGCTTCCTCCTCGGATTCCTGCTGCTGTTCGCCACGACCGGCATGCTCGGATACGACGACGTGTTCCAGGCGATCCGCGAGGGGAAGATCGAGGGGACGCTTTTGACGCTGGCCGGCGTCGGGATCTTCTGCGGCGCGATCGGCAAGTCCGCCCAGTTCCCCCTCCACGTCTGGCTGCCCGACGCGATGGAGGGCCCCACCCCGGTCTCCGCGTTGATCCACGCGGCGACGATGGTGGCCGCCGGCGTCTACCTGGTCGGACGGGTCTACCCGATCTTCACCCCCGACGCGTTCCTGGTCATCGCCTACATAGGGCTCATCACGCTGTTCATATCGGCGACGATCGCGCTCGCGGCGACCGACATCAAGAAGGTCCTCGCCTATTC
>DATBLU010000259.1:0-5421 GCA_036555205.1 Candidatus Deferrimicrobiaceae bacterium | reverse complement strand
CGGCAAGCACGACGACCTGCCCGAGCAGGCCTTCTACATGGTCGGCACGATCGAGGAAGCGATCGAAAAGGGGAAGAAGCTCCTCGCCGTCTGATCCCCGCGCATCGCGGGGGACGTTGCGGCGCATCCTGCTTCGCAGGGCCACGGGGGAAGGAAAAGGATGGCATCGAAGATTCGACTGGAGCTGGTCACGCCCGAGCGGCTGCTCGTGTCGGAAGAGGTGGACGAGGTGATCGCCCCCGGGTTCGAGGGGGAGTTCGGCGTCCTCCCCGAGCACACCGCCTACCTGGCGGTCCTGTCCATCGGAATCCTTCGCTATCGCAGGGGCGACTCGGTGAAGAAGGTGGCCGTGGGCGGCGGATTCGCCGAGGTCGGCCCCGAGCGCGTGATCGTCATGGCGGACGTGGCGGAGAAGGCCGAGGAGATCGACCTGGAGCGCGCGCGCCGCGCCCACGCGCGTGCCGAGGCCACCTTGAAGGAAGCATCGCTTGACGAGGAAACCTACGCGAAAGCCGCGTCGGCCCTGCAGCGGGCGACCGTGCGGATGGCCGCCGCCGAGTAACCGGCCTCCAGGGACACATTCCGTCAGATCCCGGCATTCGAGTCCCGCTGCATCCCTGCTGGCTTCGTTGCCCTCCCTCACCGTACCGCAGCGGGTACGTCTCGGTCAGGCGCCTTGCCAGCCGGGCGCATCGGCCCTCTCGGTGCACGGCCTCTTCCGGAACGGGTCCCTGGAGGCCGGGGAACGGGTGCCTTAAGGCCGCCCGTTCAGCGGACCAGGGCCTTGACCTTCGGTTTTCCCTCTTCGATCCTGACCTGGAATTCGACCTTGCGGCCGCCCGATTTTTCGGCTATCTCGCGGGCGCGAACGAGCAGCGCCTCGCGGGTCGCGGACAGGTCTTCCTCCCCCGCCGGCAGCCCGCATGCCTTTCTCGCTTCGATAAGCTCCCCTATGACCTGATCGAGCCCGGCGGAGTCCACCGGGTCGCGCGACTGCGGTTTTCCACGCACGAGGTATCCGGAAGAATCCCTGGCAAGCCGCCCTTCCTCCATGTCGCGGACCATGCGCGCCCACAGGTTGGAGAAGGAGTAGAAGCGCGTCTGGAGGTTGTTGAAGCGGAACTGTTCGTTGGTGTTGACGATCTTGCGCTGCCCCATCCGGCGGATCGTCTCCTCGACCTCCTTGCGCTTGTCGATAGGCTCCGATCGACGGGCACCCTGGAAAAACAGGTCGTACAGGCGCTTGACCTTGGCGATCTCCGCCTCGATCCGGTCCAGCGTTTCCTTTATATCAGGGCCATTCGCCATTCCCATTCCGCCTGGAAAACAGGTAAACTTCCCTAATCAGGGAAACATGGCATTCTAACACTACGGAAGGTGCCGGTCGATGGAGGCCGTTTCCGCCATCATTCTCGCGGCAGGACTGGGAAAGCGGATGAAATCCGCCCTTCCCAAAGTGGGGCACCCGGTTCTCGGGCGGCCGATTCTCTGGCATGTCGCGCGCGCCGCGAAGGCGGCAGGCATCTCCGAAATCGTATTCGTCCTCGGGCAGGGAAGGGACCGGGTCATGGGGGCCGTCGCGCAGTACGACGGCAAGGTCGCGGTGCAGGAGAAACAGCTGGGAACCGGGGACGCCGCCCGCGTCGGGCTCTCCGCGGTTTCCCGAAAGGCCCGGGAGGTGGTCGTCCTGTGCGGGGACGCGCCGCTCATCCGCCCGAAAACCATACGGGCCCTGATCGCGGCCAGGCGGAAGGCCAAGGCGGCCGCCGCGGTGCTGACCGGGATCCTTCCCGATCCGTCCGGGTACGGACGCGTGGTCAGGAACGCCGAAGGCGCCGTGGCCCGCATCGTCGAGGAGCGGGATGCGGACGCCTCGATCCGCCGTATACCGGAGGTCAACTCCGGCACGTACGCCTTCAACCGCTCGTTTCTGGAGCGGAACCTCCCTCGGCTTACAGACGTAAACGCGCAGCGGGAGCTGTACCTGACCGACCTCGTGATACTTGCCCTGGAAGAGGGAAAGGTTGTAGCGCCGGTAGTGGCGGGGGAACCTGACGAGGTGCGGGGGATCAACTCCCGCAGGGAGCTGGCGGAGGCCACCGGTATCCTCCTGCGGGCGAAGATAGGCGCGCTTCTGGATTCCGGCGTGACCGTAGTGGATCCCGGGCGGACCTACGTCGAGGCGGAGGTCGACGTGGAGCCCGACACGGTCCTGGAGCCAGGCGTCGCGCTCCTGGGCGCGACGCGGATCGGACGCGGGGTGAGGGTACAGACGGGGTGCGTCGTGGAGAACAGCCTGGTCGAAGCGGGCGCACACCTTCGGCCGTACTCGGTTCTCTCGGGCGCGCGGGTCCGCAAGGGAGCGATCGTGGGGCCGTTCGCCCACCTGCGGCCGGAGGCCGACATCGGTGAAGGAGCGCATATCGGCAATTTCGTCGAAGTGAAAAAGAGCCGCCTCGGGAAAGGTTCCAAGGCGAACCACCTGGCCTACGTCGGCGACTCGCTCGTCGGCAGGAAGGTGAACATAGGCGCGGGCACGATCACCTGCAACTACGACGGGATCGCCAAGCACACCACGGTCATCGGGGACGGGGTTTTCGTCGGGAGCGACACCCAGTTCGTCGCGCCCGTCACGATAGGCAAGGGGGCGCTGATCGGCGCCGGCGCGACGATCACCAGGGACGTGCCGCCATACGCGCTTGCTCTTTCCCGGGCCGAACAGAAAGTGCTCCCGGACTGGGTGATCCGTAAAAAACCGGAGCTCCTTACGAAGGCGGGCCTTAAAATTCCCCGGCTTCCCGGCAAGGATGAGCCGAAATAATGTGCGGCATCGTCGGATACACCGGTCCCAGGCAGTGCGTGGGCACCCTGCTTGATGGCCTTGGCAAGCTGGAGTACCGCGGGTACGATTCGGCCGGCATCGCGGTGGCCGACCGCGGGGGCATCGCCATCCGCAAGAGCGAGGGCAAGCTCGCCAGGCTTCTGGACCTGGTCGACAGGGAGCCGGTAACGGGGACATGCGGCGTGGGCCATACCCGCTGGGCCACCCACGGGCGGCCGTCCGACGAGAATGCCCACCCGCACCGGTCGGGCTCCGTCGCCGTAGTGCACAACGGGATCATCGAGAACCACCAGTCGCTTAAAAAACGTCTCGGCGACAAGGGGCGCACTTTCTGCTCCGAGACCGACACGGAGGTCATCGCCCACCTGCTGGACGAGCACACCTCCGCCGGCCTCCCGCTGGAGGAGGCGACGCGCCGCACCGTTTCCGAGCTGCGCGGGTCCTACGCCTTCCTGGCCATCTCGGAAAAGGAGCCGGGAACGCTCGTCGGCGCGCGCCTCAACTGCCCCATGGTCGCGGGCGTGGGGGAAGGGGAGACGTTCCTCGCCTCGGACCTTCCTCCCCTGCTGTCCCATACCCGCAGCGCGCTGTTCCTCGAGGACGGAGAGATCATCGTCGCCCGGCCGGAAGGGATCCGGCTGACGGATTTCGCCGGCAATCCCAGGGCCCGCGCCCTCCAGCACATCGACTGGTCCCCCGTGATGGCGGAGAAGGGGGGCTACCGGCACTTCATGCTGAAGGAGATCCACGAGCAGCCGCGCGCGATCATCGACACGCTGGCGGGACGGGTCCTTCCGGAATCGGGAGAGGTCTTCTTCGAGACCCTTCCGCTGCCCGACGAGCGGCTCCGCCGCCTGAGAAAGGTGCTCATCGTGGCCTGCGGCACCTCGTGGCACGCGGGCCTTGTCGGCAAGTTCATGATCGAGGGGCTGGCGCGGATTCCCGTCGAGGTGGACCTGGGCTCGGAGTACCGTTACCGCAACCCGGTAGTGGAGGAAGAAACGCTCTGCGTCCCCATCTCGCAGTCGGGCGAGACGGCTGACACGCTGGCCGGCCTGCGCGAGGCAAGGGGCAAGGGGGCTGTCGCCGTATCGATCTGCAACGTCGTCTCCTCGACGATCGCGCGGGAGTCCGACGGAGTGGTCTACACGCACGCCGGGCCCGAGATAGGAGTGGCGTCCACAAAGGCCTTCACGACGCAGCTTGCGGCGCTGTACCTGCTTGCGTTGCACCTTGCGGCAGCCCGCGGGACGCTTTCCCCCGGGAAAATCGCCGAGAACCTGAAGGACCTGACCGAGCTGCCCCGGAAGATCGAGGAGGTGCTGAAAAACGAGGCCGCGATAGCGGGAGTGGCGCGCAAGTACAAGGACGCCTCGGACTTCCTCTACCTGGGCCGCGGGATCTCCTACCCCATCGCGCTCGAAGGGGCGCTGAAGCTTAAGGAAATCTCGTACATCCACGCGGAAGGGTACGCGGCGGGCGAGATGAAGCACGGGCCCATCGCCCTGATCGACGAGCGGATGCCGGTGCTGGTGCTCTGCGCGAAGGGCGAGTCGTACGATAAGACGCTTTCAAACCTGGAGGAGGCGCGCACCCGCGGCGGGCGGGTCATCGCGGTCGGCACCGAGGGGGACGTGCATCTGGCGGAAAAGGCGGAGGACGTCCTGTACCTGCCTCCCTGCGGCCGCTACGCACGCCCGATGCTCGAGGTCGTGCCGCTGCAGCTTCTTGCCTACCACATGGCGGTGCTCAAAGGCACGGACGTCGACCAACCGCGGAATCTGGCGAAAAGCGTCACGGTGGAGTAGGCGCGGGGGGGACATGAAGCCGCAATCGTTTCCCCGCACGCTAACGGGACAGTCGTTGAAGGCCGTAGCGGCGCTGCTCCTTCTCGTCGCGGCTTCGGCACTCCTTTCCGGCTGCAGCAGCGGACCCCCGGGCGGGCCTGCGGCGGCAAAAAGGAAAATCCGCATCGCGGCGATACCCTGGCCCGCCTCCGCATCCATCTACATCGCGCAGGAGAAAGGATACTTCCGCGACGAGGGGCTGGAGGCGACAGTTAGGGACTACCCGTCGGGGCACATGGCGCTTGCCGACGTGCTTGCGGGGGAGGCGGACTTCGCCGTAGCGGCCGATACGCCCATCGCCCGCGCCGCCGTCTACGGGAAACCGGTCGTCGTCGTCGGGACGGTATGCCATATCGAGCGGCCGAACCTTATTGTCGCGAGGAAAGACAGAGGCATATCGACGGCCGGCGATTTGAGGGGCAAGAAGATCGGCATGGTCGCGGGCAGCTCCTCCGAGTTCTACCTCCATATCTATCTGACGACATCCTATATCCACCCTGACAGCGTCCGGGTTGTAGACCTCGCCCCCGAACGGGTGGTCCACGCCCTCCTGAACGGGGAGGTCGACGCCGTGAGCACCTGGGCGCCGCATACGACCGTCCTGCAGGACAAACTCGGAAGCAACGGAGTCGCCCTGCACGACCCCGGGCTTTACATCATGTCCTGGAACATCGTCAGCCCGAAGGAGCTCGCACTGCGCGATCCCGAGGCGATCGTCCGGTTCCTCCGGGC
>DATBLU010000244.1:0-10665 GCA_036555205.1 Candidatus Deferrimicrobiaceae bacterium | reverse complement strand
CTGTTTCTCCTGTCTCCAGCCCCCGACCCCTACCGCTGCGGGAGGGAAAAGAACCCATGAGGAACGCCCCGATCGTCATCCGCCTTATTTCCATATGCCGTGCATCCTGCCTGGCTCTGTCTCTCTTCCTGTTTGCGCCCGCAATATCGCACGCAGCTCCCGTAAGGCAGATATTGATCCTGCATTCCTATTCGCAGGAATATCCCTGGACCCGGGGGCAGCACGAGGGTTTCATCAAAACGCTTGAATCCGATTCTCAATCGGAATTCCTCATCAGCACCGAGTATCTGGATACCAAACGACGAGCCTACGACGAGACGTACGCGAGCGAGATGGCTCGTCATTTGCATTTTAAGTACTCTAACAACAAACTGGCGGCGATCTATCTCACGGACGACAACGCATTGCTGTTTGTCCGTGATCACCTCTCCCGCGTCTTCCCCGGCGTGCCGGTGTTCTTTTCCGGCGTGAACGATTACGGCGTGCGAAACAGTCTCGATCCATCCCTTTTCACGGGGATTTTCGAAAAAAAGGAGTTCACGCCCAACATCGAGTGGCTTCTCCGCGTGGACAAGGATGCCAACGACCTTTTGTTCATCGGCGACGACAGCAACACCTATCGGGCGATCGAGAGCGAGTTGCGCAGCGAATTGAGTCCCTTCCGTCTACGCGTGACGTTCCTCGCCGAGAAGCGATTGGATCGTGTCCTGGCCAGGCTGCGCGATCTGCCGTCCAAATATGTCTTTCTGACCACGATGGGGGGGATAACCGATAATAACGACCAGGTTCTTCCCCTGCCCGAAATCATGAAGAGCCTCGTACGCACGGGGCGCATCGTCATCAGCATGGAAGATGTTTACATCATCGAAGGCGTGTTGGGCGGATATGTTACGAGCGGCCGGTATCAGGGTATGAATGCGGCGAAATTATTATTGGCATACCTGCACGGCAAGCCGATGGTCGATCTGCCGCCGGTTCTCAAGAGTCCGAACGCCTGGATTTTCGATGACAGGAGTCTGCAGAAACACGGGATCCAATTGCCCGATAACATTCGCGCCCAGGCCGTCCTTCTGCATCCACGAACCGGCTACTATGAACAATTCAGATCTCTTATTATCGGCGTACTGATTGCCTTGACCGTGTCGCTCCTCCTGGTCGTGACCGGGTCGGCCGTGTATTTGTCGCGTAAAAATCGTGCATTGAGTCTTGCGCAAAGCAGCGCCGAGTCGGCGAATGCCCTTTTCAACAAGCTCGCAGAACAGACACGGACGGTGCACTGGGAAGTCAATACCGAGGGGCTTTATACCTACATAAGCGATATTTCCGAAGCGGTCATAGGCTATCGGCCAGAAGAAATCATAGGCAAGAAACATTTCTATGACCTCCGCCCGGCGGAGGGGCGCGAAGCGTTCAAGTCGGAGGTGTTCGAAGCGTTCGCACGCAGGGAGGTTGTCAGCGACCTGGAAAACATGCTGCAAACCAGGGACCGGCGGCCGATCTGGGTATCCACCAACGGGATTCCCTCCCTGGACAGCAACGGCAAGCTCGAGGGATACCGCGGTTCCGACACCGACATCACCGACCGCAAGCACGCTGCGGTTGCGCTCCAGGAGAGCGAGGCACGCCTGAGGGGCATCCTCGAATCCACGGACAACGGCATTCTGGCCGTCGATCCTTCCGGGAAGACGGTTTTTTCCAACAGGAGATTCGCGGAGCTATGGCGCATCCCGCGGTCGCTCGTGAATACGTCCGATGACAAAGCGATGCTGGAATTCGTGCTGGAACAACTGGTCGATCCCGATGGCTTTCTTCGAAAGGTGAAGCAGCTTTATGAGACCACGGATATCGACACCGATATTATCCAATTCAAGGATGGCCGTCTTTTCGAGCGGTATTCGATGCCATTGATGGGTGATGGCTTCGTTATCGGCAGGCTGTGGTCCTTTCGCGACATCACCGAGCGCAAGAGGGCAGAAGAGGCGCTATCCGAGGCCGAAGTACGGCAGCGGACAATTTTAAACAATCTGCCATTCATGGCATGGCTCAAAGATACCGAGGGCCGGTTCATTATGGTCAACCAGCAGTTTGCAAAGGCTTGCGGCTGCACCGTCGAACAGGTGGTTGGATTGACCGACTTGGACATTTGGCCACCCGAGCTGGCCGAGAAATACCGTGCCGATGATGCCGTGGTCATGGCAACGCGCTGCGGGAAAGAGGTCGAGGAGCTGGTCGCCGAGACCAGCGGCATCAAATGGTTCGAAACCATTAAAGCCCCTATCTTCAATATTCGAATGGAAGTGACCGGTACGACCGGGCTGGCGAGAGACATCACCGAACGCAAGCGGGCGGAGGAGGAGAAGCGGATCTTGGAGGAACGCCTGAACCGGGCGGAGAAGATGGAGTCCCTGGGAGTCCTGGCCGGCGGCGTTGCCCATGATCTCAACAATGTTCTGGGCGTCATCCTCGGCTATTCGGAACTTCTCCTGCTTCGGGAAGACAAATCGAGCGCCAACAGACCGCCGCTTGAGGCGATCATGAAAGGATGCCAGAGGGCGACGGCGATAGTGCAGGACCTGCTGACCCTCGCCAGAAGGGGGGTTCTTGGAAGGGATGTTGTAAATCTGAACAGGATCGTCACCGACCTATCCAAATCGCCGGAGTTCCAGAGCCTGTCTGCTTACCATCCCTCCGTACAGTTCCAGTACAATCTTGAACCCGACCTGCCGAATATCTGCGGTTCCTCCGTGCATCTTGGCAAGACCTTGTTCAATCTGGTTTCCAATGGGTGCGAAGCGATGCCGAAAGGCGGCATTGTGAAGATCAGGACGGTCCGTGAATATCTGGACAAACCGATCAGGGGATATGACGAGGTTCAGAAGGGAGACTACGTCGTTCTTACCGTATCCGATTCGGGAGAAGGCATCTCGGAGGCCGATCTGAAACGTATCTTCGAGCCGTTTTTCACGAAGAAAGCCATGGGGCGAAGCGGAACGGGATTGGGCCTGACAGTGGTCTGGGGTACGGTGAAAGATCATAACGGCTACATCGATGTCCAGTCCGAAGAAGGAAAAGGGAGCACCTTCACCCTTTATTTACCGTCAACAAGGGAAAATATCACTGCCGAACGCGTGCCGGTCCCCCCTTCCGAATACATAGGAAAAGGCGAATTCATTCTCGTTGTGGATGACGTCAAGGAACAGCGGGATCTGGCTACCGATATGCTTCAGAAATTAAATTACGGCGTATCGAGCGTTGCCAGTGGGAAAGAGGCAGTGGCGTACTTGAAGGAGCATCCCTGCGATCTGTTGATATTGGATATGATCATGGACCCCGGCATGGACGGGCTGGACACCTACAAGAAGGTTCTGGAGATATCTCCCAAACAGAAGGCGATTATCGTGAGCGGTTTTTCAGAGTCGGAACGCGTGCGTGCCGCGCAGGCCCTCGGCGCGGGCGCCTACGTCAGAAAGCCTTATGTCATCGAAACCCTTGGGCGGGCCGTGAGGAAGGAGCTCGATCGAACCTAATGAACGCGGGATCGACGACGCAAAGAGCCTGCCTGGAAAAAAGGAAATGCCCATCTCAAACATTTGAAAAACATGGTCGGGACGGCCGGACTTGAACCGGCGACCCCTTGCTCCCAAGGCAAGTGCGCTACCAGGCTGCGCTACGTCCCGACTTGAACCGCACAATATCGATCGATCGCAAGGGGTCGCGGGGCTATCGCCCCCGACCGGCTCGCGCTCGCACATTCCATGTGCTCGCTCCGCCGGCGGCCTCGGCAGCTGACGGCGCCGATCCGGCGCCTTTTCCTCGCCATTTGCTCGGCGCTGCCTCGGAGCTCGTATCCCCATTGCAAATTTTCATCGGACGGATTCTCGCTCCTTGCTCCCAAGGCAAGTGCGCTACCAGGCTGCGCTACGTCCCGACGCGATCGAGTTTCGTGAATTATAGGGGCAACGGCGAGCGGCCGTCTACCCCAGCATCCCCTGGGTCTTGAGCTCGGCGATAAGCTGGCGGACCGCCTGCCCGCGGTGGCTGATCCGGTTCTTCTCCTCGGTCGAAAGCTCGGCCATCGTCTTTCCCGTCCCTCCCACCAGGAATATCGGATCGAAACCGAAGCCGCCGAATCCCTGCGGGACCGGCAGGATCTCGCCCGCGATCCGCCCGGTGGTTTCCGCTATCACACGGCCGGGCAGCGCGCAGACGGCGACGCAGACAAAAGCCGCCTTCCACGGCCTCGGGTAGGGCTTCAGATCGTCGAGCAGCATCGTGTTGTTGTCCGCATCCGTGGCGTTCGGTCCCGCGTAACGGGCGGAGAGCACGCCCGGACGGCCGCCCAACGCGTCCACCGCGAGGCCTGAATCGTCCGCGATGCAAAGGACGCGATATGCCGCCGCGTAGTGCAGCGCCTTGATACGGGCATTCTCGGAAAAGGACTTTCCCCCCTCCCGAGGTTCTTCGGCGTTAGGCATATCGGCGAGAGACAGCACCTCGACGTTTTTCAGCGCCCCCAATCCCAGGAGGCCCCGAATCTCGATCACCTTCCCGCGGTTCTTTGTGGCCAGCAGAAGCTTCATTTTTTCGCACCTCCACGCATCCACGCCTTCTGGATCCGCAGGATACTGCGGCCCGCCGCCATCGCCGAAGACAGCATCCCGTCCAGCTGGCTGCGCGTGAACGGATCGCCCTCGGCGGTCCCCTGGACCTCGATAAGTTTCCCGCTGCCCGTCATGACCACGTTCATGTCCACCTGCGCCGCCGAATCCTCGGCGTAATCCAGGTCCACGAAGACCCGCCCCTCCACGATACCGACGCTGATCGCCGCGACCGGCTCCAGCACGGGATTCCCGGGGATGGATCCGTCCGCGACCAGCCGACTGCACGCCTGCCAAAGAGCGATCCACGCTCCGTTGATGGACGCCGTGCGGGTCCCGCCGTCCGCCTGCAGGACGTCGCAGTCGATGGTGACCGTCCTCTCCCCGAGCAGCTCGAAGTCCATCGCCGCCCGCAGCGCCCGGCCGATCAGCCGCTGGATCTCGTACGTGCGGCCCTGTACCTTGCCCGTCCGCCCTTCGCGCGCGACCCTCGTGTTCGTGGACCGCGGCAGCAGCGCGTACTCGGCTGTGACCCATCCCTTTCCGGTGCCCTTGAGAAACGGGGGGACGCGCTCCTCTACCGACGCGGCGCAGACCACCTTCGTGTCGCCCATCTGGAAGAGGACGGAGCCCTCGGCGTGCTTCTGCACGCCCTGCACTACCCGGATCTCCCGGATCTCGCCGGCTTTCCTGCCGCCAGCCCGCACCTTCATCGCAGTGAATCATCCTCGGAGCGGGAATCGAGCAGCCGGCGAACGGTTTTCGCAAGGGCGGCCGGCCCGAACGGCTTCTGCATGAAGGCCTGTCCCGCTCCCATACCGCCCGCGCCGAAGACCTGGCCGCCGGTGTAGCCGGACATGTACAGGACCTTCATCTCCGGCCGCAGCGGGACGAGGCGTTCGGCGAGGTCGTTGCCGCGCATCCGGGGCATAACCATGTCGGTGACAAGCAGGTGTATCGGCCCGCGGTGTCCCCCCGATACCCGCAACGCCTCCTCCCCGTCCTGCGCCTCCAGCACGGTGTAGCCGTTCTTCCGGAGGACCTCGCAGACAAGCTCCCGCACCATCTCCTCGTCCTCGACCACGAGGACGGTTTCCCTCCCGTCGGAGGAGGGGATGTAATCCGCATGCGTCTCCATCGATTCCGGCTTGCCTTCCACCCTCGGGAGATAGACCTCGAACGTCGACCCGCGCCCCGGCTCGCTGTCCACCCGGATGTGCCCGCCGCTCTGGCGCACGATCCCGTACGCGGTGGCGAGCCCCAGGCCCGTTCCGTCCTCCTTCGTCGTGAAGAACGGCTCGAACAGGTGCAGCCTCACCTCTTCGTTCATCCCCGAGCCGTTGTCGCCTACCGAAACCACCACGTAGCTGCCCGCGACCGCTCCCAGCCGGCCCGCTTCCGTCTCATCCAAGTGTACGTCGCCCGTCCTGATGGTAATCCGGCCTCCATCGCGCATCGCGTCCCTTGCGTTGACGACGAGGTTCATTATGACCTGCTCGATCTGCCCCTGATCCGCCCTCACCCGGCCCAGGTCCTCCCCGGCCACTGCGATCAGCTCGATGTCCTCGCCTATCAGGCGGCGCAGCATGGATTCAAGCCCGGAGACCACGGCGTTAAGGTCCAGGACCTTCACCTGGAGGACCTGCCGCCTGCTGAATGCAAGGAGCTGGCGCGTGAGGGAGGCCGCCCGGACACCTGCCCTGCGGATCTCCTCGAGTTCCTTCCACATCGGGTCGCGCTCGCCTATGCGGGCAAGAAGGAGCTCGCTGTACCCGGTGACGGCCGTCAGAAGGTTATTGAAGTCGTGGGCGATTCCCCCGGCGAGCCTGCCCACCGCCTCCATCTTCTGCGCCTGAAGGAGCTGCTCCTCGCTTTTCCGGAGCGCCTCCTCCGTGATCTTGCGCTCCGTGACGTCGGTGATGATGGACATGATGCCGGATATGGCTCCGTCCGCCCCGCGAAGGGGCGCCGTGGAGATGCTGATGTCGATGGGGGAGCCGTCCTTTTTCAGCCTGCGGACCTCCACACCGGTGAACGCCTCTCCCCTCATCGCGATATCGCGGAACGCGCGGAACTCCTCCCTCTTGTCCTCGGGAACGATCGGATGCGGCCTTCCCAACACTTCATCCGCCCTCCATCCGAACATCCGCTCGGCGGCCGGGTTCCACATCAGGATGTGTCCGCGCGGATCGAACGTGACGATCGCCAGGGGGGAGGCCTGTATGAGGGCGCGCAGGGTTTCGTTGCTCTCCCGGAGGGCTTCGGTCGCGCGTTTGCGCTCCTCCTCCACCGCGATCGCCTTCGCGATCGCCTGGAGGACCTGCTTGTCCTCATCGCCCGGAACGTAATCCGTCTGGAATACGGCGCACAGCGATCCGACGCTCGTTCCGTCCAGCTTTACCGCCGTTCCGATGTAAGTGCGGAGCTTGTATGGAATGACGTTGGGATCGGTGCGGGCATAAGGGGTTTCCGGAAGGTTGCTGATGACAAGGACCCCCTCCGCCGTCTGCCGGATCACGTCATAGCAGATGTGCCCGTCGGGCCTGTCCACGGGGTTGAAATCCGCGGGCGCGTTCCACCGGCCCAGGGAGCAAAGCATCCCCTGGTCCAGGCGGTTGTAAAGGGCGCACGCCGCTCCCAGGAGCTCTCCGCACACCGCCGTAAGCCGGCCGATGTTCTCCAGGGGATCCGCGCCGAAATCCAGGAAGCAGCTGTTCAGCTTCCCGAGCCGGTCGACGCCGCGGTTGACGATTTCGCTCTTCCTGGCCTGCTCCAAACGTCGCACTCCTTCCGCCTGTTTCAAGCTAGCATACGGCGGGATTCCCATTCCCGCCATATGAGAATATCGGAAGAAAAATCCTTGGCTTTAACGACTACGGGGATTCGACGACTGCGGGCGGGTGAGCCGGCGGCACGGCCGGCCAGGCCTCCTCGGTGATTCAGAAGAAAGAAAACGTCAGGAACAGGAGAAGGATCAGGCCCGACCCGACAATCTTATCCAGATGTCTCCTGATGGTGCTTGCCATATATTTATTATATCGGACCCGATGCTATTTCAAGGCGTCCGTCCCCGCTTTGGCCACCTGGGCGTCCTCCGCCGATGTCCCGCCGCTCACCCCGATGGCGCCGATAAACCTGCCTTCCGAAAATATCGGCAGTCCTCCCTCCCGGGGCACGCTGTTCGGGAAAGTCGCGATCGCGTACTGCCCCTTGTTCAAGGCATCCTCGAGCGCCTTGGTCGGCCTTTTGAACATGACCGCGGTGCGGGCTTTGCCGATCGCAACGTCTATGCTTCCGATCTGGGTCTCGTCCGTCCGCTCGAAATAGAGCAGGTTTCCCCCGTCGTCCAGGAGGGCGATCGCCATGTTCCACTTGTTCTTTTTCGCCTCGGCGGCCGCGGCGGCGGCGACCTTTTTGGCATCCTCCAGCGAGAGGCTCTTTTTCAGCACGGGCTCGGCGGACCCTGTGCCCGCGAATATCAGCGCCAGCAGAAGGGAAAATGCGGAAATAAGGCCTGCCATTCTATTCATCGGATCGCCCTCCTCACCCCGGAAACCGGTGGTTTTTCGTTCTTTGATGGCCGAACCCGGGGCAGCGTTGCCGAGTGTCTTGCATTCCTGCCCCAAAGGCTTAAAAATTTAAAGCTGGAGGTCGCGATGAAGGGTCCGCTTGCACCCGAACAGCTCCTCCGGATCGATGCCTGGTGGCGGGCGGCCAACTACCTGTCGGTCGGCCAGATCTACCTTTACGACAATCCGCTCTTAAAGGAGCCGCTGTCGCTGCGGCACGTCAAGCCCAGGCTCCTGGGACACTGGGGGACCACCCCCGGGCTCAACTTCATCTACGTGCACTTGAACAGGGTCATCAAGGAATCAGGCCAGGACATGATCTACGTATGCGGCCCCGGGCACGGAGGCCCCGGGCTCGTCGCCAACACATACCTGGAGGGAACGTACAGCGAATACTACCCCGAAATCTCGCGGGACGCCGAAGGCATGAAACGCCTTTTCACGCAATTCTCCTTCCCCGGCGGTATCCCGTCCCACGTCGCCCCGGAGACCCCGGGATCGATCCACGAGGGGGGCGAGCTCGGGTACGCCTTGAGCCACTCCTTCGGCGCGGCCTTCGACAATCCCGATCTGATCGTCGCCTGCGTCGTCGGAGACGGGGAGGCCGAGACGGGGCCGCTGGCGACAGGCTGGCATTCGAACAAGTTCCTTAACCCCGTGCGCGACGGAGCCGTGCTTCCGATCCTCCATCTCAACGGGTACAAGATACAGAATCCCTGCATCCTCGCCCGGATCCCCCGCGGGGAACTGGAGCAACTCTTTTCCGGCTACGGTTACGCGCCCCGCTTCGTCGAGGGGGAGGAACCGCAAGACATGCACCAGGAGATGGCCGCGGCGCTCGACGAGGCGGTCGGGAATATAAGGCGCATCCAGGAAAAAGCGCGCGCCACGGGTGACGCGACAAGGCCCCGCTGGCCGATGATCGTCCTTCGGACGCCCAAGGGGTGGACCGGCCCGAAAGAGGTCGACGGAAAGCCCTCGGAGGGAACGTGGCGTTCCCACCAGGTCCCCTTCTCCGAGATGGCTGCCCGTCCGGACCATGTAAAGCTTCTCGAAGAATGGATGAGGAGCTACCGCCCCGAGGAACTTTTCGACGAGCGCGGCCGCCTTCGACCGGAGATCGCCGGGCTTGCTCCGGAAGGCAACCGCCGCATGGGGGCGAACCCGCACGCCAACGGCGGAGTCCTCCTGCGGGACCTCCGTATCCCCGACTTCCGGGAATACGCGGTCGACGTTCCTTCTCCGGGGGCGGTGGAAGGCGAGGCGACACGGGTCCTGGGGACATTCCTCCGCGACGTGATGAGGCTAAACGCGGATTACCGGAACTTCCGGGTCTTCGGACCCGACGAAACCGCCTCCAACAGGCTCGGCGCCGTTTTCGAAGCCACGGATAAAGCATGGGTAGCCGACCGGCTGCCCACGGACGAGGGGCTCTCCCCCGACGGGCGCGTCATGGAGATGCTATCCGAGCACCAGTGCCAGGGGTGGCTGGAGGGGTATCTCCTCACCGGCCGTCATGGAATCTTCTCCTGCTACGAGGCGTTCATCCACATCGTGGACTCGATGTTCAACCAGCACGCGAAGTGGCTCAAGGTGACGCGTGACATCCCGTGGCGGCAACCGATAGCGTCGCTGAACTACCTTCTCACTTCCCACGTCTGGCGGCAGGACCACAACGGATTCAGCCACCAGGACCCCGGGTTCATCGACCACGTGGTCAACAAGAAGGCGGACATCATACGCGTCTACCTCCCGCCCGATGCGAACACCCTGCTGTCGGTCGCCGACCACGCCTTGAGGAGCCGCGACTACGTGAACGTCATCGTCGCCGGAAAGCAGCCCGCCCCCCAGTGGCTCTCAATGGACGCGGCGATCCGCCATTGCACGGCGGGGATCGGGATCTGGGAGTGGGCGAGCAACGACCGCGGAGCCGAGCCAGACGTCGTGATGGCGTGCGCGGGCGACGTCCCGACCCTGGAGACGCTCGCGGCGGTATCGCTGCTGCGGAAGATGACGCCCGGGCTCAGGATCCGCGTCGTCAACGTGGTGAACCTCATGAGCCTCCAGCCCCGGAGCGAGCATCCTCACGGCCTGGCCGACCAGGAGTTCGACGCCATCTTTACCAGGGACCGGCCGATAATCTTCGCCTTCCACGGATATCCGTGGCTCATCCACCGGCTGACCTACCGCAGGACGAACCACAAGAACCTCCACGTGCGCGGCTACAAGGAAGAGGGGACGACCACGACGCCTTTCGACATGGTTGTCCTGAACGACCTGGACCGGTTCCACCTCGCCGGAGACGTGATCGACCGGGTGCCTGCGCTGGGAGCCGATGTCGCCTATGCGAAGCAGGAGCTCCGGGACCGGCTTTTGGCGCACAAGCAGTACATCCACCTGCACGGTGAGGACATGCCGGAGATCCGGGACTGGAAGTGGACGCCGTGAGCGTCCTCGTCCTGAACGCGGGATCGAGCACTCTCAAGTTCTCCCTGTTC
>DATBLU010000267.1:0-5360 GCA_036555205.1 Candidatus Deferrimicrobiaceae bacterium | reverse complement strand
CACGAGGGTAGCCATGGACAGGAACAAGGTGGAATATCATCGCCTCGCGCTCTTCGGCCGGATGGTGATGGGGGTTTCGCACGAAGTCGACAACTACCTGAGCGTCGTCATCGGTTTCGCCGAGCTGATCCAGATCTCCGGGGGAGCCGAGAAGAAGACGCTGGACGGCGTAGGCAAGATCCTCAACGCCGGGGAAAAGATCAACACGATTATCAGGCATTTCTCGCAGTACGTCCGCCCCCATGCCTCGGTCCGCGAACGGTTTTCCCCCGCCGAAGCGCTGCGTGAGTGCCTCGTTTTCGCGCGCTACGACCTGGGGCGGAACAACGTGGCTCTCGCAGTACCGGAAAGCTATCCGCCCGGCCTATTGACAGGCGACCGCAGGGATTTCGGCCTCGCCATTCTCGCACTGATGTTCAACGGGGCGGAGGCGATGGCGACGAACGGCGGGACTCTTCGGATGGACGTTTCCATGAAGGACGGAACCTGGGAGTTCGTCGTGACGGACGAGGGGCCCGGAATTCCCCCGGAGAATGAAAAGCTTATATTCGAGGAGGGGTTCACGACCAAGGACGGGTCGCCGCACTGCGGCATGGGTCTTCCGCTGGCGCGATACCTGGCCGCCGAGATGGGAGGAACGGTATCGGTGGCAAACCGTCCGGCCGGAGGATGCGAGGCGGTTCTGAGGATACCCGCGGCCTGACGACAAGGTATTTTTCCCCGATCTGTAACCTATCTGTCACTTCCCGCATGTAATCATCCGGTCCAGGTACGGCGGAATAACTTTGCCTTGTCGCTTTCTTCCGTGCCGTCCAGCCTCCGTGGGGGCAGCTCCGTCAGGTTATCCAGGACCCCCCACCCCTCCTCCGGAGAGCCGGGGGCTCCCCCTGGAGCTGGACTTTTTCGTGCTTGTCTGCTAAATGAAAACGATATGCCGAGATCTGCAGAAAACAACGTGCTGCAGGAATATTGCAAGCGTTTCGGCCAGATCGCGGTCGAGCGGGGGCACGTGACGAACGACCAGTTGAAAGAAGCCTTGTCCGAACAGGTGGATGACGATCTCGCCAACAGGCCGCACAGGAACGTGGGGACGATTTTTTTCGAAAAGGGATTGATGACGGCAAAAGAAATCGAATCCGTACTGGATGAAATGTTCGGGCCGACCAGGTAACGACCCGCCCCGGTTTAAATTCCCTTTAACGACAATTGTAGTCGGACAAAAAAGATGTGGTGCCGAAGAGGGGAGTCGAACCCCTACACCCTTGCGGGCACTAGACCCTGAATCTAGCGCGTCTGCCAGTTCCGCCACTTCGGCACTCGATCCGCGGAAAAATGGATTATAGCAAATCGCTATCCGTGTTTGGCCGCAAAATGTAGGATGAGGGAATGCCGGCGAGGAACAAGGAATACTGGGAAGAATGGCTCCGGCGAAACGCCGGATCCCTCCGGGCCGGGGTCTCCAACGTACGCGACTGGTACAGGCTTGCGGGGGTTTCCAAGGGAGAGCGCCGCCTTTTCCGTGCAGCCCTGAAAAGCGTCGGCGAAGGGTACGGCAAGCGCGGAAAGGGGAAATCCCGCAGGGGTCCGGCACGGGAGAGCTCCGGAGGGACGGAAACCCCGTACGGCGCTCCTTCCCGCCTTTCGGATAAGCCTCATGGCGGCGCGGTCCGGGAAGGACGGCTGCGGTTCACGAGGGAAGGCAGGCCGCTGGTCATTCCCGACTCCCCGGGCGAGCCGGCGATCCGGATCCCGGGGCATGAGCTGTCGGGCGCCTGGCCCAAGGACCGGGTGCGGGTCCGGCTGGAGCGCCGGAGAGGCGGGGCTCCCCCTTACGGGCGGATCGTCCAGGTCCTGGAACGCGGCATCCGCTCCTTCGTGGGGCGATATTCCCCGATAGGCGAGCGGAAGCTCGTCCGGTTCAGGGACCGCGAGGCGGACCTTCACCTCCCGGTCAAGATTCCACACGGATGCGCCCCGGAACCGGGGGACATCGTTCTCGCGGAAATCGACCGCTACCCTGGCAGAGGGGAAGAAGGCGAGGCGCGGATACTGAGGGTCCTGGGCAAGGACCACACCATGGAGACGATTTTCCTCGCCGTGTCCTGCGCCAGGGACCTGCCGGTGGAATTTTCGGAAGCGGCGATCAGGGAGGCGGAGGAAATCCCGCAGACCGTCAGGTTCCCCGGAGGGCGTCGCGAGGACGGCGCAGGGCCAAACGGCCTCCAGAGGGTAGACCAGAAGGACCTTCCGTACGTCACGATCGACGGCGAGGATGCCCGGGACTTCGACGACGCCGTCTGCCTGGTGGAGGAAAAAGGCCGCGCACGCCTCCTGGTGGCCATAGCAGACGTCTCGCATTACGTAACGGAAGGGTCCAGGATCGACCGCGACGCATACGCGCGCGGCACAAGCGTCTATTTCCCGGACCGGGCGGTGCCGATGCTTCCCCGGGCGCTATCGGAGGGGGTCTGCAGCCTGAAACCGGGGGTGAACCGCTTCACGATGACCGTGGAGATCGCGCTGGATGCGCAGTGCCGCCCCGGACGTGCTTCCTTCTATCCGTCAGTAATACGAAGCCGCGCCAGGCTTACTTATGACGATGTGCACGCGTTTCTCGGCGGTTCTTCGCCCCGCCCGGGAAGGGGAAGGATCTCACCGGAAGTGGGGGGGATGCTCCGCCGCATGGAGATCGCGGCCGGGCGGCTCACCCTTGCCCGCTCGAACCGGGGGGCGCTCGATTTCGACCTTCCCGAAGCGAAGATCACGGTGGAGGGAGGCCTTCCCGTAAAGGTGGAGGCGTATCCCCGCTGGGAGTCACATCGCCTGATCGAAGAGTTCATGCTGCTCGCAAACGCCGCGGTGGCCGAGTACCTGTCCGCGAAGGGATTCACGTTCCTGTCGCGCATCCATGAGCCTCCCGCGGAGGATCGAATGGAAGAGTTCGAGGACGCCGCCGCGCGGCTGCTCCGCAGGGCGAAGGTCACGGAACGCCGCGACGTCTCTTCGCGGCTGCAGGCCTGGGCGGAAGCCGCCCGCGGGGGAAAATACGAGAAATTCGTCAATATGCTCCTGCTGCGCAGCCTGATGCTGGCCCGATACGGGCCTGAACAGCTTGGCCATTTCGGGCTGGCGCTGTCCCAGTACACGCATTTCACATCGCCCATACGGCGCTACCCGGACCTGATCGTGCACCGGGTGCTGAAGGCCGCCTTGGGAGACAGGAGCCTGGCCTCCTACGCCTCTTCACTGAAGGAGTCGGCCGCCGAAACCGGCCGCCACCTGAGCGCGCGGGAGCGCGCGGCGATGGACGCGGAGCGCGACGTGGAGCAGCGAGCCAAGGCGTTGTACCTCTCGAAGCGGGTGGGGGAGATTTTCACGGGCCTTATCTCCTCCGTCCTGGCCTTCGGGTTCTTCGTCGAGCTCGTGGAATGCCATGCGGAAGGGTTCATCCACATATCCACGCTGCGCGACGACGATTATCGGTATTCGGCTGAAAGGGGCGAGTGGTACGGCGCCATGCGGAAGACCCGTTTTTCCCCGGGGGACCGGCTGCGGGTCAGGGTGCGGCGCGCCGACGTCGAGCGCGGAGAAATAGACCTGGTTTACATTGAAAAACTGCCGGATTCCTCCTAGAATGGTGGGCAATTCGGGAGGGCCAATGGGGAAAAGGATACTTCTTGCCGAAGACAGCCTGACGATCCGTAAAGTGTTCGAGCTGACATTCGCACAATCCGACATCGCCCTGACCGCCGTGGACAACGGCGACGACGCCGTACGCCTCGCGGAGGAGACTACTCCCGACCTGGTCGTAGCCGACGTGACCCTTCCGGGCAAGGACGGGTTCCAGGTGGCGGAGGATCTCAGGTCGTCCGTAAAAGCCGGGACATGCCCCGTTCTCATACTTTGCGGCACGCTCTCCCCCTTTGACGAGGGGAGGTTCAAGAAGAGCGGCGCGCAGGGGGTGCTCTTCAAGCCGTTCGAATCCCGCGAGCTGGTAGACAAGGTGCAGGAAATTCTGAGGGGAACGGAGGAGGCCGCCCGGAAGGAAAAGGAAACGGAAGAGCCCGCGCCGCCGTCCGAAGAGCCCTGGGACTTCAGCGACGTTCTGGAGGAAGTGGAACAGGAGAGCGGCAAGGCCGCCCCTGCTCCCGCGGCCAAGCGGGGCGAGGAACTCCTGCCCGGCGCCGCGTTGACCGCGCAGAGGACCGAAGGCGGCCTGTCCCTCGGAGAGTTCGACGTATCCCTGGACGAGATCGAGGGAAGTCCCGCGGAACAAGCCATGCCGTATTCGCCGGAGGCCGCCCCGGAGCCCGCCCCGGAGCCGGAGCCTGCGGTTGCGCATATCGAGGGGGAGCTGTTCACCGACGCGCCCGAGGCGGTGACCGACCTTTCGCGGGCGGTCGAAGCGGTCGAGGAATTCGAGGAGCTCGAGGACCTCGAGGAGGTTGAGGTGATGCAGGAAAAAGGGCCGCTGACGGATGAAATGCGTCCTTCGCCAGAGCCGGTTCCAGCGATCCCCCCGGCGGCCGGAACCGAGAGCGCGTTACGGGAGCAGTTCTCCGCCCGCGCCCAGGACATCTTCGAGAAGGTGGCCGCGGAGACGGTGGAAAAAGTCCTTTGGGAGCAGATGGACCGCATCGCCTTGGAAATTTCCGCGAGGATCCGCGAATCGGTCGAGGCGGTGGCGTGGGAAGTCATCCCGCAGGCCGCGGAGGCGCTGATCCGCGAAGAGATCTCCCGTATCCGCGAGCAGACCGAGAAAAAATCTCCCTGATGGCAGGCCAGGATACGGACAAGGCCTACGACCCGAAGGGGATCGAGGAGAAGTGGTACGCGTTCTGGTTGAGCGGCGGGTTCTTCCACGCCGACCCGGCCCGCCCTGGAGAATCGTATTCGATAGTAATACCCCCGCCTAACGTTACCGGTTCCCTGCACATGGGGCACGCGCTGAACGTCACGCTCCAGGACGTGCTCATCCGCTACAACCTGATGCTCGGTCGCAACGCCCTCTGGCTGCCTGGAACCGACCACGCCGGGATCGCCACGCAGAACGTCGTCGAGCGGCTTCTGGCCGCCGAGGGGAAAAGCCGCCAGGACCTTGGACGGGAAAAGTTCGTCGAGCGGGTCTGGAAGTGGAAGGAGGAGAGCGGCGGCGTAATCCTGCGCCAGCTGAAGCGCCTGGGGGCGTCGTGCGACTGGGAGCGGGAGCGGTTCACGATGGACGAAGGGCTGTCCCGCGCGGTGCGCGAAGCGTTCGTCAGGCTGTACCGGAAGGGGCTGATCTACCGCGGCCGCTACATAATCAACTGGTGTCCCCGCTGCCGCACGGCCCTGTCCGACCTTGAAGTGAGCTACGAGGA
>DATBLU010000230.1:0-3787 GCA_036555205.1 Candidatus Deferrimicrobiaceae bacterium | reverse complement strand
AGGTCGATAATCGACCAGGTCCAATCGACGCTTGACCTGGGTCCGGAGCAGGTCAGGGCATCGCGCGAGGTTCTCCGCGATTACGGCAACATGAGCAGCGCATCCATTCTTTTCGTCCTCCGCAACATTCTGGAAGGTCCTTCCCGCGGCTGCCCGGAAAAGGTCTGCGCCATGGCGTTCGGCCCGGGGCTTACGGTGGAGATGGCTCTCCTCGAGGCCCACCGGCCCGGATGAGGACGTTTCCAGGGGAAGAAGAGCATTATGAAAAGACCGGTCGCAGCGGCTCTTTTTTTCGGCCTCCTGTTCGCGGAAGCCTGCCATGCGGAAGTCGAGGCGGCGAAACGATACGAATCGATCATGGACGGATCCGGGGACCGGATCGTCCGAAGCGCATTCGTCCCGTCGGATTTGCTGCCGCAAGGCGAGGTGCGGCTTCTCCGGAGAGGCGAAGCCGTCGTCATGCAGACGGTGCTCAACAGCAGGTATATGAAGCGAGTCGTCACGGAAATCCGAAACAAGGAATCGGCCTCCTGGCCCGCGGACAGGGAAGGCCACGCCGATTCCCTCCGGTACGTCGCCGCCCTGACGGAAGGCCATGACCGGATCCAGCGGAAATCCCGACAGCGGAAGAATCGCGCCGGGCGCCGGCAGAAACTTCTGATCGAGTTCATACTATCCGGAAAGGGCGCGCTCGTGGCGGTCTACGAGCCGGAGCTCGCGGAAGAGGAAGGCCATTACCGCGTGACGTCGAAAAATCCGGTAGCGATACTGGAATCATCCCGTGCGTATGTCCGGGGAAACATCTTTGAAATCGCGTGGGACGCGCTTGGACTGTCGAAAAGTGAGGCGAAGAAGCTGCTGGATCCGATGCTGCCCCGCGAGCCGGCGGGGAAGCAAGCGGCCCCCGCGCGGGAAGGGAGCAGGGAACATCCGCAATGAGATTGAGCGTCGCCACTAATTTCGACCCCATTCTGGTCGAATCCTTAAGGGAGTTCCCGGTCGCCGAGCTCTTCGGGAAACTTCGGGAGGACGCCGTGGGCGGAGGGCGGGCCCCTTACCAGCTTGCCCCCGTGACGAGGAAACGGCTGGAGGAGCACGTGCGGCATGCGCGCGGCGCCGGGATCGAATTCAACTATCTCCTCAACGCATCGTGCCTCGGGAACCGCGAGATCACGCGCGCGGGACAGCAGGAGATCGAGAGCCTGGCCGGATGGCTTCACGATATCGGAGTCGCATCGGTCACTGTTGCGACCCCCTATATGCTGAAGCTTCTAAAAACCCGCTATCCCCGGTTCAAGGTGCGCGTCTCGGTTTTCGGCGGCGTCGACCGGGTGCGCAAGGCCCAGATGTGGGAGGAGCTCGGCGCGGACAGCATCGTGCTGGACAGCATCCTGATCAACAGGGAGTTCTCGACCCTCGAGATGATCCGCAAGAGCGTGAAGTGCGATCTGGAGCTGATGGCGAACAATAATTGCCTGGCGGGGTGCGCGCTCTCCCCGATGCACATGAATACGCTTTCGCACGCGGGGCAGTCCTGGCACGGGAACAAGGGGTTCTTCATCGACTGGTGCTTCCTCAAATGCACCGAGATGAAGCTTCGCGATCCGGTGAATTTCATTCGTTCGGAATGGATACGGCCGGAGGACCTGCACTTGTACGAGGGACTCGGCTACGACCGGTTCAAGATCGCCGAACGCGACCTCCCGACGTCGGTCCTGGCGGCGCGGGTCAAGGCGTACGCCGAAAGGCGCTACGAGGGAAACCTGCTCGACCTCGTCCAGCCTTACGGATTCAACGGCGCGAAGGAGTCCGGGCCCGTCAACCGGCGCGGGTTTGCCTGGCTCTTGAGGTTTTTCCTCAGGCCGACGCTGGCCAATCCCGTGCGCATGCTCCTGCTGAAGCGCCTGGCCGACCTGCTGTCCATGACCCGGCCGGCGGAGGGGCCCCCACTTGTCTACATCGACAATCGGGCGCTGGACGGATTCATGGAGCGATTTCGCGAAAAGGGATGCCGCGAGGAGGATTGCGGAGAGTGCCGCTGGTGCCACGAGTTCGCCGGGAAATCGATCCGGATGGACGAAGGAAGACGCGCCCGCGCGCTGGCGGTCTGCGACGAGATATTCCGGTCGCTCCACGACGGAAGCATGTGGCGCTACCTGCCGGGGAGGAAAAAATGAAAGGGCGGCCCGGATCGGAAATCCGGGACCGCCTGCTGGTCCCGGAAAGGAAGAAATCGTACAACGAATGGCACTTCAGCGAGGCGGCGCCGAGGTACGACCTTGCCACCCGCGCCATGTCGCTGGGGCGCGATGCCGCGTGGAAGAGACGCCTTGTGGGGGCCCTGCCGGCATGGCCTTCTCCATCCTGCGCGGACCTGGCCTGCGGCACCGGCGACGTGACCTTCCTGCTCGCCGGCAGGTATCCCGGGGGAAGGGTCGTGGGGCTGGACCTGGCCGAGCCGATGCTGGAAGTGGCGCGGAGGCGCAACCGCCACGGGAACATACGGTTCACAAGACAGGACATGTGCGCAACCGATTTCGACGGCGAAAGCCTCGACATCGTCACGGGAAGCTACGCCCTGCGGAACGCCCCGGACCTCGAACGGGCTTTCGACGAGATTCGACGGATACTGAAGCCGGGAGGGGTGGCCGCATTCCTCGATTTCGCCAAACCCGGGAATCCTGTCCTGCAGGCCCTCCAGCACCGGCTGCTTTCGACATGGTGCGGCTTCTGGGGCTATATCTTCCATCGGAATCCGGAGATCCACGGCTATATAGCGCAAAGCCTCGGGATGTTCCCGGACCGGGCGCGGCTTAGAGAGCTTCTTTCCGAAAGCGGTTTCGACCTGGTCCGATCCCGGCTTTTTTACTTCGGGATCCTGGAACTGATCGTCATCCGGAAGCGGATGGAACCCGGAGGCGGGGGATCGGCGGCGGGTTCCCGCTCCTGAATCCGGAGGCGGCATGTTCCCCGGCGGCCAGTCTTCAGCGTCCTTTGGGTGGCTGTTCGCGATATTGATCCTGCAGCGCGTCCTGGAGTTGCTGCTGTGCCGGCGGAACCGGCGCGCGCTTCATGCCCGGGGAGGGAAGGAATTTCACCCGGAGACCTACCCCGTCGTCGTAGCGTTGCACGTACTTTTCCTCCTTTCCCTGTCCATCGAATCGTATCCATGGCGCATTCCTTTGGACCTCTTGACCTTCGGCTGCCTTGCCGCCCTCCTGCCGGTCACGGGATTGCGCTACTGGGCGATCGCCAGCCTGGGGGAAAACTGGACCACCCGCATCGTCGTCGTTCCCGGCGAGCCCGTCAAGCGATCCGGCCCCTACAGGTTCCTGCGGCATCCGAACTACCTGGTCATGGTCCTTGAATTTATCCTTATCCCCCTCCTCCTGCGCGCTCCGGTGACGCTGGTCGTTTTTTCCCTGTGCAACATGTGGGTGCTCCGGTTGCGGATAAGGCTTGAAGAGAAGGCGTTGCGGGATCACACGGACTATGAGGATAAATTTCCCGGATCTCGGCTGACGGTCAATGGTTGAGATCCACCTTTTCATCCCATCCTGATGCAGATCACCCCCAGCGCGATGAGCGCCGCGCCGAAGATGCGTATCTTCCCGAACCGCTCGCGGAACAGGAGTATGCCCCCCAGTACGCCTATGATTGCGCTCGCCTGGCGGACGGAGGTGGCGTACGAGACCTTCGCCATCTGGAGTCCCATGCGGTATGTGATGAAGGAGGCGAACAGGACAAGTCCCGCGAAAATGCCCCGCGCCCAGTGCATCCGGACTTC
>DATBLU010000198.1:0-2222 GCA_036555205.1 Candidatus Deferrimicrobiaceae bacterium | reverse complement strand
AAATCATCCTCGCGGAATCCACCTCGTTCATCTGGCAGCCGAACGTCTCGATGTAGACGCGCTTTGGCATAGTTTTTCATTATAGCATCCGGCATGTGCTATACAACGGCGGCGCGGGGGGGGTCCTGCTCAGGCTGACGCCGACATCATTTCCCCTTTGATGATTATCCTGGAAGGGTCGATCTCTTCCCTCAGGAGGCGCAGTTCGTCCGCGGTGGGAGGGTGGATTTCGCCGACATCCTTCGGCACGATGGGACGGAAGGCCATGTCGGCGACCACGCCTTCGGGGGAGAGCCCGCGCAGGACCGACAGCAGGGTCATTTGCCTGGTGCTCTCGTCGAAGCCGAAGAGCGCCTTAGAGGTCACGACGCGATAAGGGCCGGTATTTTTCGGCAGGCCCGCCTTCTCCCTGGCCCCGGGGCCCGTCAGGTATCCCGGCGAAGTTACGAATTCCACTTTCGGGACGAACCGCCGCCCCTCGTGCTTGATTATGATCACGGTCCTCCAGCAGTGTGACGCGACCTGGTTGCCCCCGCCGCTCCCGGCGAAACGTCTTTCGGGCTTCTCGAAAGTGCCCCCGAGGTACGTGGAGTTGATGTTCCCGTACGGATCCACCTGGAGGGCGCCCAGCATTCCGTAATCCATGTACCCCGAAGCCGAATAGGAAAACGCCCAGTTCATGTTCAGCCACTGCAGCGACCGGTAGGTGTTCTGCGGCCCGCCCATCGTCCCCCGGACGAACGGAAGGACCGACTGCGGCCCTACGGCCCCGAACTCGAAGAGCTGGACGACGTTCGGCACGTAGAGTTTCTGCGCCAGGATCGCGACGATCTGCGGGATGCCCCACCCCACGAAAAACGTCTTGCCGTCCTCCAGGAGGCGGGCGCCCTGGGCGATCATGAACTCCGTGTCGGTGAACTCGACCGTGCGCGCCATCCCTCTCACCTGTACCCTTCGATAATCGTCGCCCTGCTTCGGAGCTCCTTCATCCTGGCCGCGCCGACCCGCTTGTCGAGGAACTCCTCGTGGTCGGCCACGCCGTACACATTCTCGTGGAGGTAGTTCCGCATCTGCTCTTCGCTTCGGATCGCGTTCAGGCGGTCGACGTGCTCGAGATCTATCTCGTAGCGCGCCGGCATCGCCCCCGGGTAGGCCCCGAACGGAGCGTGGACCACGGCGTCGACCAGGAAGTACGGGATGGTGGTCCGCATCGGGTCCTTGCGGAACTCGTCCGGTGCGACGATCTCCTCCGCCGAAACGATCACGCGGTGCGACGCCATCGCCGCTTCGAGCGCGAACAGGTTCGTGCCGAATATACGGGCGTCCCCGTAAACGTCGGCCTGGTGGACGTGTATGAACGCGACGTCCGGGTTTAGCGCCGGCACCAGGCAAACCGGCGTCCCGGTGTAGGGGTCCTTAATCACCTTCGCCGCGGAGACGGCGAGGTTGTCGGATCCCAGCAGGTCTCTCGTGGGGAGGAAGGGGACTCCGCGGGCCCCCGCCAGGATGCGCAGCGCCAGGCCCCCGTTGGTCCACTCGTACACCTTTACGCGGCCGTCGCACACCGCCTGGCCGATGTAATTGCCGTACCCCAGGAATCCCACGTCGATGCGGGAAGCGCAGCCCGCGCCTACCAGCAGAGCCGACTCGTGCAAGGTGAACTCGGCCCCGATCCAGAGATCCTTCCTTCTCTGCCGGATGACCTCCCGGATAAGCGCCTGCGGGCCGCGGGTAAGGCTCGAAAAATCGTAGACGATGTAATCGCCGTCCTTGACGAGCCGCGAGACCGCATCCGAGGCTGCGCACAGCTTGTCCGTCGGCTTGCGGCTCTTGCTTTCGCGCACGAACTCCCGAAACTCGTCCGGGTGCTCGAACCGGAACTCGACCTTGCCTTCCCTGCGGATGCGGCTCACTTTTTCCTGCCCTTCCCCGGGCGGGCCTTTTCGCCCTCCATCAGGTGGAAAGCGAAACTGTGGTCCACGACTTTCTCGACTACGGAATAGGGGTCCGTAAGCTTCCTGGCGATCCCGTCCAGCAGCGGATCCAGGAGGTTGTGCCGGTCGAGGTCGTCGATCGCTTTTTCAAGAAGCTTCTTCTTGAGGATCTCCAGCAGCTCCACCCGCGCCTTTCCTGCGCGGTACCGCCCCAGGTTCTCTTCCTTGTAGACGAACAGGCGGTGCCGGTCGATCGCTTCCAGCAGCTCGGGCAGCCCCGTCGAGTTC
>DATBLU010000196.1:0-2264 GCA_036555205.1 Candidatus Deferrimicrobiaceae bacterium | reverse complement strand
CCAGGAACTGCCCGGCCTTGCGCTTACGGGCGATCCGGGGCGCCACGATCCTCTGGAGGATGACGTTCTTGGCGATTTCTCTGCTTTCGACGATGGGGAACAAGGAGTATCCTCCGCGCCCGCCGGAAGGTGTGGCGGACTAGCATGATGTCTTTTACGTTTTGGCAGGGCCTAACCGGCATTAAATCGGTCGAAGAATACCCCTTTCCATGGAAACAATCAAGCGGAAAAGGAGGACCGGATATCCCGCCATAAAATGTCTATCCCCTCGCGCGTTTTTGCCGACACTAGCAGCGGCGCGGGGGTTCCGTCGCCCCCCGGCCCCGCGAAGCGGGCGCCGGCGGCCGCACGTTCCGCCGCCGAGAGCTTGTCGACCTTCGTACCCACCCAGCGGCACGGAATGCCTTGCGCCGAAAGATAGGAAGAGAGCGTCCGTTCCTCCTCTCCCGGCCCCCTGCGGACGTCCACCAGCAGGTACACCTTCCTGAGGCGGCGGCACGAGGAAAGGTACCCTTCCACCAGCTTTTTCCAGGCGTCCCGCTCCTCCCGGGAAACCTTCGCGTATCCGTATCCCGGGAGGTCGACGAAGGCGAATTTTCCCTCAATTTCGAAAAAGGCAAGGCCCCTCGTCCGCCCGGGGGTCCTGCTTACGTGGGCAAGCCGCCTGTGCCCGACGAGGGCGTTCAGCAGGGAGGATTTCCCGACGTTCGAACGGCCGGCGAACGCCACCTGAGGCAACGCGACCCCGGGCCATCCCTCCCCCGTCGGATCGAACATGATAAAACGCGCCGGGGAAGGCAGGGCCGTCCCTCCTTATCGCTTCAGGACGGCCTGAACGGCTTTTTCCAAATCCTCTTCCCTCACGTGCCCGGCCCTTGCAAGCACGATTTTACCCGTTCTGTCTATCAGATAGAGGGTCGGCGTCCCGGCAACCCCGAAAGGATCGGCCGCCTTGAAGGATTCCCTGGAGTCGAGCTCGTCTATCAGAATCCTGAACGTGTACCCTTCCTGCTTTGCGAAGCCCACGATGCTTTTTTTAAGCGGCTCCCCGTCGACGGTGACGGCGACGACCTCCAGCCCTGCGTCCTTGTACCGGGCGTGGAGCTTCTGGACGATCGGCATCTCGAACCGGCACTTCTCGCAGAACATCGACCAGAATACGAGGAGGACCGGCTTCCTGCCCCTTTGCTCCGAGAGATTGAACGTGGTCCCGGCGGTGTCCTTTATGCTGAACTCGGGCGCAACGGCCCCCGCTTCCAGCATCTTCATCCCATCGCCGGCCGGAGCGCCGGCCGTCGGATGGGGCATCGCCCTGTCCTTATCCTGAGCCCGGGAATTCCCCGCGCCGCCTGAAAGGATGCAGGCGCACACGGCGACGATCAGAACTTTCCCGAAGGGAACGCGCATCGACATCGTCCCCCGAATGCCCTCTTCACACTTTCGGAAGCACAGATTCGTTGACGGTTATCTTCGCCTTCTTCTTCAGCTCCTGGATATAGTCTTCCAGCGCCTTCTTCTTCTTGTTGTTCTGGAGAAAACCCCGCAGCTGCTCCTTGACCGCCGCAAGGGGAACCTTCTTCCCGTCCCGGACCAGCATCTGGGCATGCTCGGTATAGGCCTCCCCGATCTCCTTGTCCGTGACGGAAATATCCTTCAGCACGACCTTGTCCGCCAGCTGGCTTATGAGAATCGAACGCTCGATTTCCTTCCTGATCGATTTCGCCGCGTCCGACCCCTCGACGCCCTGCTTCTTCGCGTGCGCGGCCAGAGCCCTTCCGGTAAGTTCCCTGTCCAGAACCCGTTCGATGAACATGGGATTCTTCGACAGGTCCTGCGCACCGTGCATGTCGGGAGCCAATGTGCCGATCAGCCGCTTCACGTCCCCGTAGCTGACCTTCTCTACCCCGGCGGTCCCCAGGATCGCGTTGTCGTCGACCTTTTCACCCTTGCCGATCTTCTGTATGGCGCCCTGGTTGACGTCGAAGGGATTATCCTTTTTCACCGTTGCGATGAGGTCCGCCTCGATCTTGCGCCTCAACTTCTCCGTCAATATCTGGCTTGCGCGGGCGCCTGCGTCCTTCTCGGATATGTTGTTGTCGGCTGCCCTCAGTTTCTTGGCCTCCTCCTGGATCTCCTTGTCCTGCGCCTTGCCCTTGGACTCCATCTCCTTGCGGAAGAGAGCCGTGATCAGGACGCCCTGCTCGCTCTGGGCAAGGGCCTGCCGGAATTCCGCCGTGTTGTCCAGTCCTTTCGCCCTTGCGTCC
>DATBLU010000177.1:0-4630 GCA_036555205.1 Candidatus Deferrimicrobiaceae bacterium | reverse complement strand
CGTATCTGCTGCCCGAACGCATCTCCGGCGATGATCATTATCGCCGGCAAGCAGACGATCGCCCATGTCCGAAATTTCAAGAAACGCCCCCCGGAACTTTCGGCCGTCCGGATATTTAACCATAACCCCGCGAGCAACGGTATTCCCAGGGCGGGACGATTCCTGTATGTATATAATAATCAAGCTGGAAGCATTCGATCGCATTGCGGCACGTTCGGGGCCCGGGTTCGAATTCCTCTGAGACGGAGACGGATATATGAACGTTGCCATTATCGGGACCGGTTATGTAGGGCTGGTGACGGGCGTGTGCCTGGCGGAACGGGGGAACGATGTGCACTGCGTGGACAACAATCCGAATATCGTCGAAAAACTGGCGTCGGGCCAGGTGACGATATACGAACCGGGGCTCGAGGAAATATACCTGCGGAACCTGAAGAAGGGCAGGATAAAGTTTTCGTCCGACCTCGAGGCGGCGGTCCTGCAGTCGGAGGTCGTGTTCCTTTGCCTTCCGACCCCGCCGGGGGAGGACGGGTCGGCGGACCTGAAATACGTCCTCCATGTGGCCGACGGGATAGGAAAGATCCTTGCGGGCAAGCCAGCCGCCGGGTACAAGGTGATCGTCGACAAGAGCACGGTGCCGGTGGGGACCAGCGAGAAGGTCGACGCGGCGATCCGAAGGCATACGGACGCGAAAATCGAGTTCGACGTGGTGTCCAATCCCGAGTTCCTCAGGGAAGGATATGCGGTCGAGGATTTCCTGCGCCCCGAACGCGTGGTAATCGGCAGCCGGAGCGAGCGGGCGGTCGCCATCCTGCAGGACCTCTATGAACCGTTCATCCCGGCCGGGAACCCGGTCATAGTCATGGACGAAAAGAGCGCCGAGGTGACCAAGTATTCGGCAAACGCCTTCCTTGCCATGAAGATTTCCTACATGAACGACCTTGCGAGTTTCTGCGAAGCGGTAGGAGCCGACATCGACAAGGTCCGGCAGGGCATAGGCTCGGATTCGCGCATAGGCAGCAAGTTTCTGTTCCCGGGCCTCGGGTACGGCGGGTCCTGTCTTCCCAAGGACGTTAAGGCGCTGTTGAAGAGCGCAGTGGACGCGGGGACGCCGCTTTCGATCCTGCAGTCGGTTGAGGACATCAACCAGGAGCAGAGAAAGAAGTTTTACCGGAAGATGGAAATGCACTTCAAGGGGAAGCTGGACGGGCTGCGCGTTGCTGTGTGGGGGATCGCGTTCAAGCCGAACACGGACGACACCCGGGAGGCCCCGGTATTTTACATCATCGACGAGCTGCTGAAGGCGAAGGCGTCGGTCGTCGTCTTCGACCCTGAGGCCATGGAAGGGGCGAGGCAGCGGTACGGGGAGCGGCTGGAATATGCCGAATCTTGCTACGGCGCGCTCCAGGGAGCTGATGCCCTCGTCGTGGTAACCGAGTGGAACGAATTCCGCAAGCCCGACTTCGGACTGATGAAGAACCTGATGCGGCAGCCGGTCATCTTCGACGGCCGCAACGTCTACGATGCGAAAAAGATGAAGGAGCGCGGGTTCCAGTATCACTCGGTGGGACGCAAGGCGGTCGAATCCCACACATCCGCACCGTAATTTTCGACTGGGACGTTCATGAACTTATTGATCCTGGCGTTGACGCCGCCTGGAGGCATGTATGATGCGCCCAGGCGGAAATCGTGCGCAGGCATCAAGGCAGACGGGGGACGGTGAGAGATGATCGACGGCGTCGTGATCAAGCAGCTCAAGGTTATCACGGACGAGCGCGGCCGCCTGATGGAGATCCTGCGGGCGGACGACGAATTTTTCCGGAAATTCGGCCAGGTGTATCTCACCACGGGCTATCCGGGCGTGGTAAAGGCATGGCACTACCACAAGGTGCAGACCGATCATTTCTGCGTGGTAAAGGGGATGATGAAAGTGGCGCTCTACGATTCACGGGACGGCTCCCCGACGAAGGGGGAGGTGAACGAGTTCTTCCTGGGCGAGCATCGGCCTGCCCTGCTCCGGATACCACCGCTCGTCTACCACGGATTCAAGGCGATCGGAACGGAGGAGGCGCTGCTTATCAACGTGCCTACGGAGCCTTACAACTATAAAGAGCCGGACGAGCATCGTGTGGATCCGCACGTGAACGACATCCCTTACTCCTGGGACCGGAAAGACGGATGAGGGAGAACGGCGTCAAGCTTCTCGTCGCGGGCGGGGCGGGCTTCATCGGGTCAAACTTCATAAGGTACATGCTGGGCGCCCATGAAGACTGGCGGATCGTAAACGTCGACAAGCTCACTTATGCGGGTAACCTGGCGAACCTTAAGGACCTGGAGGGAGACGACCGGTACGGCTTCGTCCGGGCCGATATCTGCGACAGTGCGCGCATCGGGGAGATCGTCGCCGCCGAGCGCCCCGACGCGATCGTCCACTTCGCCGCGGAGACCCATGTCGACCGCAGCATAGACGATCCCTCCCTTTTCCTGAGGACCAATGTTTTAGGCACACAGGTGCTTCTGGAGGAGGCGCGCCGGCAGGGGATCGGGCGTTACGTGCAGATCTCCACAGACGAGGTTTACGGCTCGCTGGGCCCGCAGGGAAAATTCACCGAGGAATCGCCGCTTCGCCCCAATTCCCCCTATGCCGCCAGCAAGACGGCGGGGGACCTCCTTGCCCGCTCCTGGTTCAAGACGTATGGAGTTCCGGCCATAGTCACCCGTTGCTCGAACAATTACGGGCCGTTCCAGTTCCCCGAGAAGCTCATTCCTTTCTTTATCGCCATTCTGCGGGAGAACAAGCCGGTGCCGGTATACGGCGACGGGATGAACGTGCGCGACTGGATTCACGTGGACGATCATTCCCGGGCGATCGAGGCGGTGCTGATGGGCGGCCGGCCCGGGGAGATCTACAACATCGGGGGAGGGAACGAGCGGACCAACATAGAGATCACGAAGCTGCTCCTGTCGTTTCTCGGGAAACCGGAGTCGCTCATGAAGTTCGTCGCCGACCGTCCCGGGCACGACCGCAGGTACGCGATCGACGATTCGAAGGTGCGCAGGGAACTCGGCGTCGCCCCGAAGGTCCCTTTCGAGGAGGGACTGCGCGAGACCGTCCGATGGTACCTGGAGAACCGGGAATGGATGCGCTCCGTGCAATCCGGCGAATACCTGAAGTTCTACGACCAGTGGTATTCCCGGCAGGGCCGAGTCTGAAAACAAGGGCGCCGCAAGAAACTCCACCCCGTTTGAACTTATGATCCGTAGACGGACATACCTGACGCTGCTGTTCACCTGGGTGGCGTTTACCTTTCTTTTGACGTCCGTACCCGACACGCAGGTGGATGTCCCCCTGCCATACGCCGACAAGATCGCGCACTTCGGCTTCTACGGCGTCATGGGATTCCTCTGCGCCCTGTGGCGCAGAGCGTCCGGCAGCTCGTCAGGCAGGGCGGCCCTGGTTGCCCTGCTCTTCACCGCTTTCGTCGGGGCGGTGGACGAGATCCACCAATACTGGATCCCCGGGCGATCGACGGAATTATTCGACTGGATCGCGGACGCCGCCGGCGGGGGGGCCGGCGCCCTGTTCTCGGTTTTCCTCCCGCTCCTGCTCCCGTTTCTGCTTACTGAATAGCCATTCATTTTTATATTGATTCATCCGGTGCGATCCGGTATCATCCCCCTGTTTTTCGAAACCTTCGAACTCAATCACCGCGGAGGTGCGGCGTGAAGATTCTGGTGGCGATCAAGCCCGTCCCGAATCCGGACGAGAAGGTGAAGATCAGGCCGGACGGCAGCGGGATCAACCTGGAAAACATCAAGATGGTCATCAATCCGTTCTGCGAGATAGCCGTGGAGGAAGCGCTGCGGATCAAGGAGAAGCAGGGCGGCGAGGTGGCGGTCCTCACGGTCGGGCCCAGGGAGGGCGAGCAGCAGGTGCGCACCGCGCTGGCGATGGGCGCGGACCGGGCGATACTGGTTGAGGCGGAAAAGGGGCTGGACTGCCTCGCCGTGGCCAGGTACATGGCCAAGATAGTCGAGCAGGAGAAGCCCGACCTGGTGCTGATGGGAAAACAGGCGGTCGACGACGACAACAACCAGGTGGGGCAGATCCTCGCGGCGCTGCTCTCCTGGCCCCAGGCGACGTTCGCCTCGAAGGTGGAGTTCCTCGAGGGAAACAGGAAAGCCCGCGTGGGACGGGAGACCGACGGGGGGATCGAGACGATCGAGGTGACGCTTCCCTGCGTGGTGACGACCGATCTGCGGCTGAACGAGCCCCGCTACGCTTCGCTCCCCGGGATCATGAAGGCGAAGAAGAAGGAGATGAAGGTGGTTCCGGCCGCTTCGCTCGGGGTCGACGCCGCGCCGAAGGTCCGGCTGCTCTCCCTTGCGCCGCCCAAGGAGCGGGCCGGCGGGAGGAGGGTGGCCGACGTCGCCGAGCTGGTGGCCAAGCTCAAGAACGAGGCGAAGGTCCTGTAACTTTACACCGGGGACGTTCTTAAACTTTTTAACGTTGGGCTTGAAAGTTGAGGAACGTCCCCGGGACTTGAAGTTTTCCATCGGGGAGGATAAACGGGATGGCGGACATACTTGTGGTGGCCGAGCACCAGGAAGGCGTCTTCAGGAAAACGAC
>DATBLU010000127.1:0-3948 GCA_036555205.1 Candidatus Deferrimicrobiaceae bacterium | reverse complement strand
CTCGGCTTCTTCGGCGCAAACCCGAACGAGTACTTCCTGTCGCTCGATTTCCACAAGCCGGAAGCGATCCAGATCATGAAGCGGCTTGCCGCCAAGACCGACGTCTTCGCGGAAAACTACCGGGCGGGCACGTTCGACCGGTGGGGGATCGGCGCAAGGCAGCACCTCCAGGTCAACCCCCGCACCGTCTACCAGTGGATGGGCGGGTTCGGCGGATGGGGCCCGGGTAGAAACCGCGCCTCCTACGACATCCTCGGCCAGGCCCAGGGCGGCTGCTTCTCGATCACGGGCTGGCACAAGGAATACGGCGGGATGCCTTCCAAGCAGACCATCTGGATCATGGACTACTGGGGGGGCGCCATCTCCGCGTTCAACGTCATCGCCAGCCTCTACTGGCGCGACAACGTCTCGGGCAAGGGGAACTTCCTGGAATACTCCCAGGTGCACGGCGCCCAGAGACACCTGACCGACTTCATCGCCCTCTACGGAAAGACCGGCGTCGTCCCGCAGCGGTTCGGGAACTGGGAGCCGCTGCTGTGCGTGCACGGGATCCTCAAGTGCGGGAAGTCGTCATACCCGAACTCGAAGAACCCGCAGGAGCAGGAAGTGGGCTTCTGCCTCGTCTCGGCCTACAAGGACGAGGACTTCGCGAAGCTGTGCAAGCTCATCAACCGGCCCGATCTCGCCAAGCAGTACGCGACCCACGCGGAACGGGTGGCGGCGGATGCGCAGTCGGCCATCTACCCCGAGCTCGACAAGTGGGCGGCGGACAAGACGAAGGAAGACGTCGACAAGGCGTGCAAGGCGGCCGGGATCCTCTCCCAGCCGGTGTGGAACTCCAAGGAAGTGTCGGCCAACGAGCACTGGAAGCTGCGCGGCACCATCCAGTGGATCGACGACCCGACGTTCGGCGACGTACAGACCCAGGGCCCGGCGTACCAGCTTTCCGATACCCCGGCCCGGGTTCGCTGGGTGTTCAAGCCGGTCGGCGCGGACAACGAGTACATCCTGTCCAAGCTGTGCGGCTACAGCGGATCGACCATCGCTGACCTGGAGCAGAAAGAGATCATTTAACGAACCGAAAAGGGGGAAACGATGAGCTTCAAAGATGCCTCTTTGATTCTACAGTGCCCGAAGTGCGACACGATAAATTACCTGGATCCGTTCACGTTCTGGAACTTCAAGGGCAAGATCAAGTGCGCGGGCTGCGACGCGGTCTTCGCGTACGAGCTGGAGAACGGGCACCGCAAGGCGCCGCCTGCCGAAACCAAGGGGCCGCACGACAAGGTCCCCGGTTTCGCTCAGTCGAAGGACTGGAAGCCGATCACGGACCCCACCAAGGTGGCCGTGGGCCCGCAGGCGCGGGAAGACTTCCAGGGCAAGCCGATCCCGATCACCAAGAGCATCCGTGGCAATCGGGTTTCCGGTTCGCCGCTCAAGGCAGAGGACCTGGTCGGAAGCGTGCCGAAGTTCTTCTACAGCGGCAAGTAACAAGAGGTACCGCTTTACGCAACATCGACCCGACCATTGAAGACAGGAGGAGATACCGTGGCGAAAATCGTACCGAATTGCCAGGCGTGCAAGAATTTCGTCAAGGCGACGGACCCCAATATTGCGTTGGCCTATATGGGGCAGTGCAATAAGCTCGAGTGGCCATATGCCATCAACATCCCGAAGACGGAAGGGATCCACGGCGAATGCGGCTACTACGAGGGACCGGGGCCGGCCTTCAAGCAGGAGTAAAATAACTTCTTGAACCGACCGTCGCCGGTCTGATAGATTAGCGACGCGGCAAATCCACGGCCGCCTTGGTGACCCCAACGAGCGGCCGTGGATTTTGCCTTTTTATCGGGGCATTATCCTTAAAACCATAATACGCGAGGAGGGTTTTCGACGATGAAAGTGGAATTCTATTATGACAGCACGGTGGCTCCCGGGTCTGCGTACCCTTGCGACAACGCGAAAGCGGTCGATCTGGTGAACCAGCTCGCGGCCAAGGGCGTCAACGCCAAGGCCGTCGACCTCAAGGGGCAGCAGGTCGCCTTCATGACGTACAACTCGGCGCTGACGGGCCCGAAAGCGACGGTCCGGGGGGTGTTCGGCGCGAAGGGCGCCCTGCAGGAAGACTTCGGGAAGAACGTGCCGGCCCTCCTGGTGTTCGAGAAGGACGCCGACCGCTACCCGACGGAGGCCTTCCCCCGGTCGGACAAGGAGCTGCAGAAGTTGCTGGGGTGCGAAGAAGCGCTCCAGATGCTGCTGGCAAAGGTGTGATCCGATTATAGCCAACTAACTAGGAGGGTTCGATGGGGAAGATACCGGAGAATTACCTGCCGCCCGAGGAGTTGCGGCCCAAGCGTATCTACTCGCTTGAAGAGTTCAAGAAAATCCCGCAGAAATTCAATTCCACGGAAGTGCTGCTCGACCAGAACGTCGCCAAGTACGGCGACAAGGTAGCGGTCTACTTCGACGACCAGAGGGTCACCTACAGGCAGCTCCAGGCGAGCGTGAACCGCGTCGCCAACGGACTGAAGAAACTCGGCGTCGAAGAAGGCGACCGCGTGATGCTGAGAATGCCGAACATCGTGCCGGCCATCGTATGCAACTTCGCCATCATCAAGATCGGGGCTGTTTCCCTTCCCACGTCGGTCCTTTTCGCCCGCACGGAGATAGCGCACGTCGCGAACCTTGCCGAGGCGAAGGTCCTGATAGTCGCGCAGGCGATGCTCGGCGAGGTGGAGGCCGCGAAAGCCGACCTCAAAAGCGTCAAGCACATCGTCGTGGTGGCGCCGCCGGGATCCGAGGACGAGATCCGCGCGAAAGGGTACATCCCTTACGCGGACCTCATGAAGAACCCCGACCAGTGCGAGGCGGTGAAACGGGACCGGATGGACGTGTCGGTCCTGCTGTTCACCTCCGGCACGACCGGCCTTCCCAAGGGGACGGCGCACTTCATGGAGGAGTCGCTGATCGTCGCCGACGGATTCGGGAAGTACTGCTGGGAAGTCTCCGACAAGGACGTCATCGGCGGCCCGGCGCCCATCGCGATGGCGGCGGGCTACTCCACCGTGGCCGTCATCCCGTTCCGGTACGGCGCGGCCGTGTCGCTCATCGCCAAGTTCGACCCGGTCTCGATGTTCAAGAACATCCAGAACCACAAGGTCACGATCATGTCGGCGCTGCCCACCGCGTACAGGAAGATGCTCGTAGACATCAACCCGAAGGACTGGGACTACTCCTCCATGCGGTTCTGCACGGGCGGCGGCGAGGCGCTCACCGCGAAAACCTACCTCGACTGGAAGGAGAAGTTCGGGCTCGAGATCTACGAGGGGCTGGGCACGACCGAGATGATGTTCGTCTTCATCTCGGCGGCGGTTACCAAGAAGGTCAAGCCCGGCTGGATCGGCTCGGCCTGCCCCGGCTACGACGTGCGCGTCGTGAACGAGAACTTCGAGCAGGTAAAGCCCGGCGAGGTCGGCAAGATGATCGTGCGCGGGCCCACGGGGACGATCTACTGGAGGGACAACGACAAGCAGAAGGCGGCGGTGCGGGACGGCTGGTGCCTGGCCGGCGACGTCGTGACGATGGACGAGGTCGGAAACGTCCAGTTCCTCTCCCGGGAGGACGACCTCATCAAATCCTCCGGCTACCGGATCGGGCCCGAGGAGATCGAGGAAGCGCTGGTCATGCATCCGTCGGTGGCGGACGCGGGCGTGGTCGGCGTCCCCGACCCCGTCATCGGGCAGAAGACCAAGGCGTTCGTGGTCCTTAAAAGCGGAGTCGCCCCCTCGGAGGACCTCAAGAAGCAGCTTGTCGAGCACTGCAAGGGGAAGATCGCCGTCTACAAGCTCCCGCGCGAGATAGAGTTCATCGACGCGATGCCGCGGACGGCGGTAGGCAAGCTCCTGCGCCGCATGCTGCGCCAGCGGGAGCTCGAAAAAGCGAAGTAAG
>DATBLU010000104.1:0-3399 GCA_036555205.1 Candidatus Deferrimicrobiaceae bacterium | reverse complement strand
GGCCTTGAGCACGTTGGACGAATTGCCGCTCGTGGAGATGCCGATCGCTATGTCGCCTTTTCTGCCGAGGGCCTTTATCTGCTTGCTGAACACTTCGTCGAACGCGTAATCGTTCGAGATGCTGGTAAGGATGGACGTGTCGGTAGTCAGCGCTATCGCGGGAAGCGGCGGGCGCTCGATCTGGAAGCGGTTCATGAACTCGGCGGCTATGTGCTGCGAGTCCGCGGCGCTGCCGCCGTTCCCGAACAGCAGTACCTTCCGGCCGGCCTTGAACGCATGGGCGATGGCCTGGGCCGCTTCCAGGATTGTGCCTGTCATGGTTTCCATCATCTGCAGGCGCAGGTCCGCCCCTTCCTTAAGCATTTTCGCGATTGTTTCCTGCAAGGAGGCCCCTCCGGAAGGGATAGGGAACCATGATCGCTTTTCCTGCCGGTCGCTGTCAAGAATCGCCGCGCCGGCGTAAACACCGTCGCCTTTATTTTACGGGAAAACCGTTGTAGCATGATCCGCATCTATAAATATCGAAAGAACGGAATATCCCGTGAGCGCGTTGATAGACAGGATCCTCTCGGAGGCAAAAACCGTGGCGGTCGTCGGCATCTCCGACAAGCCGGAGCGCCCGAGCAACACGGTTGCCCGCTACCTGCAGGGAAGAGGGTACCGGATCATACCGGTGAATCCGCTCCTGACCGAGGTGCTGGGAGAGAAGGCCTACAAATCGCTGTCGGACATCCCCGCGAAAGTGGACCTGGTCGACGTTTTCCGGAAATCCGAGGACGTCCCGCCGATCGCGGAGGAAGCCATCCGCATCGGCGCCAGGTTTTTCTGGATGCAGGAAGGCGTCGTGAGCGAAAACGCCCGGGACCGTCTGGAGCGCGCGGGGATACCCGTGGTGATGGATCTTTGCATCAAAAAGGAACTCGCGAAACGCGGAAAGTGAGGGAGCGAATGGCCGGCAACATCCTGGAACTCAACGGCGGAAACTTCAAGTCTACAGTGGACAGCGGCCCGACTCCGGTTCTCGTGGACTTCTGGGCGCCATGGTGCGGCCCCTGCAGGGTCATCGCCCCCATACTGGAGGAGGTCGCGAGGGAGATGGAGGGAAAGGTGCGGATCGCCAAGGTGAACGTGGACGACAGCCCCGACATCGCCTCGCAGTTCGGCGTTCGCGGGATTCCCACGCTCATCCTGTTCAAGGAGGGACAGATCAAGGGGCAGATGGTGGGAGTCAACCCGAAGTCCAATATCGTCCAGCTGATCCAGAAGAACCTGTAATGGCGGGGTGGTTCCCCGCCGCTCTCGCAGGCGTTCTCGCCGCAATCCTCATTTCGGCATGCAGCAGGAATGTCATTTCCGTGGGATCCGTCCCGTTCCCCGCGCAAAAGCCGGTTTTCGCGGATGCCTCCGGACAGCCGCAGGCGGGCCTGCCCGAGTCGCAGGAGCCGTTCCGGCTCGTCCTTCTCGATTACGTCTGGTGCCCGCCGTGCGCGGACGCATGGAAAGCGATCAAGGCCGCATCCCGGGAGATTCCCGAGGGGTCTGTGCGCGTCTACAGGGTACTTTTCGACAGGGAGCGCCTTATCAGCGGCGACGGGACCGACGAGGTTGCGCCGCTGCGGCTGCCCGCGCCCCCCGACGCGGGAACCCTGCCGGTCACTACCGTGGTCGCACTGCCGCGCGCTTTCAAGGAACAGTTCGGCCCGGCGCAGGCCCCGCTGCTTCTTCTGACGGACCGCGGAGGGAAAGTGCTCAAGCGATGGGCCGGCGCCTCGCCCGCTCTTTCCGCCGATATCGCCAATGAGATCAAGCGCTTATCGAGCGCTCTCCCCCTCCTTGAAATGTAAACCTGCTCCTGGCGAGGTTGGCCATGATTCCAAGGGCCATCATGTTCGTAAGCATCGAGGACCCGCCGTAGCTTACGAACGGCAACGGAATTCCTACCACCGGAAACAGCCCGCACACCATGGCAAGGTTTATGGCGATGTGGGCCAGGAAATAAACGGTCAGCCCGCCGCATGCGAACGACGCAAACCGGGTCTGCGACCTGGATGCGAGGTGAAATCCACGGTAAACAAGGCACACGAACAGGGCCAGGAGCAGAAAGGTCCCGATGAATCCCCACTCCTCCGCCAATACGGCGAACGCGAAATCCGTGTGCTGCTCCGGGAGGAACCGCAGCGATCCCTGCGTCCCGTGCAGATATCCCTTGCCCAGGAACCCTCCGGAACCGACGGCTATCTTCGACTGGATTACGTGGTAACCGGCCCCCAGCGGATCCCGCTCCGGGTCCAGGAACGTAAGGATCCTCTGCTTCTGGTAATCCTTCATCATCATCCAGAGTCCCGGGACCGCCAGCGCCCCGGCGCCCCCCATCATGAGGAGCACCTTGCCCTTAACGCACGCGACGACGATCATTCCGACCAGGACGATCATGAACACCCCTGCGGTCCCCAGGTCCGGCTGAAGCGCGACCAGGAGGAATGGAATCAACACCAGCCCCACGGCGGGCACCGTCTCGTAGAATCCGATTCCCCCGTAATGGTAGCGGTCCGAAAAATACTTCGCGAGCACGAGCACGACCGCCACCTTGGCGAATTCCGACGGCTGCAGATTGAAGCCCCCCAGGGATATCCACCTCTGGGCGCCGCCGCGAACCTTGCCGACGGCAAGCACGACGACGAGTATGACGAGGGACCCCCAGAATACGGGCCAGGCTATCTCTTCTATGAAGCCGTCGCTGGTAAGGTAGCAGGCGAAGAATGCGATTATGCCCAGGCAGATCCATGCCAGCTGCTTGACGAACAGCGGCGTTCCCGCGGTTCCGATGACCCGCGTGCCGCTGTAGACGTTCAGCAGGCCCACGCCGGAAAGCAGGAGGGCCAGCAGAAGGATCTGCCAATCCAGCCTCGCCATCTTCCCACGCTTGATCATTTGCTCTCCCTCGCCTGCTCCAACTGCTTCTTCCTGAAGTATTCCTGCATGACCGCCTTGACGACGGGAGCGGCGGCGGAGCCGCCGTGGCCGCCGTGCTCCAGCATCGCCACGACGCAGATCTCGGGTTCGGCCACCGGCGCAAATGCCACGAACCAGGCATGGTCGCGGAGAAGGTATGGCAGGTTTTCCGACTTGATCATCTTTCCCTTGACCGCCGCCACCTGCGCCGTCCCGGTCTTACCACCCACCTCGATTCCGGGCAGCCTGGCCGCGCCCCCCGTCCCGTAGTCGTTCACTACGCCCGCCAGCGACTTACGGATAAATGCCACCTCTTCGGGCTTCCACGAAGCCTTGCGCAGGAGCTGCGGGGGGTTCTCGGTCACCTTGCCGTCCATCGACACGATCTTCTTGACGAGGCGCGGACGCATGACCTCTCCGCCCGTCGCGATCGTGGAATAGCCGGCC
>DATBLU010000085.1:0-6186 GCA_036555205.1 Candidatus Deferrimicrobiaceae bacterium | reverse complement strand
CCTGGGCCGCCGCCGACTCGAAATATTTCGGGCTGATCCTCATGCCGGAAAAGCCGTGGACGCTGGAGAGGATAGCGCTGGTGGGGGATACCGGCATCCGGATGTCGGTCGCGGACGCCCCGGTTTCCCTTTCGCCGGGCGAGACGGTGCGCGCCGGGGCCCGCATGTTCGCGGGGCCCAAGAGGTACAGCCTCCTGAAGGAGACGGGGAAGGGGCTAGAGGAGCTTGTCGACTACGGGTGGTTCTCCTTCCTGGCCAAGCCGCTCGTGTGGCTGTTGAACGCCAGCTACAAGGTGACCCGCAACTACGGGATCGACATCATCATCCTCACGATCCTGATAAAGATCCTGTTCTACCCGCTCACCAAGAAGTCGATGGCGTCGATGAAGAAGATGCAGGACCTCCAGCCGATCCTCGTCAAGCTGCGGGAGAAGTACAAGGACGACTCGGCGAAGCTCAACCAGGAGACGATGAACCTATACAAGACCTACAAGATCAACCCGCTCTCCGGATGCCTCCCCATGCTGCTGCAGATCCCGGTCTTCATAGCGCTCTACAAGGCGCTCCTGGTGACCATAGAACTGCGCCACTCGCCTTTCTTCCTCTGGATCAACGATCTCTCCGCCCCCGAGCATCTGTGGGACATCCCCGTGGCGGGGTACACGATCCCCATACGCCTGTTGCCGCTCCTGATGGGGGTCTCGATGTTCGTGCAGCAGAAGATGACCCCGACGGCGGGCGACCCCAACCAGCAGAAGATCATGCTGCTGATGCCCGTCATCTTCACCTTCATGTTCTGGGGGTTCCCGACGGGGCTGGTCATCTACTGGCTGGCCAACAACGTCTTGAGCATCGGGCAGCAGATGATCCACAACGCGCAGGCCGAGGCGGCAAAGACAACAACCGCGTAGAGGCGGCAGGGCGAAGATGGAGCCTTCCGTGGACGGCGTCGGTTCCCGGGAAGAAACCACGATCGTCGCCCCCGCGACGCCCGCCGGCGCGGGAGCAATCGCCATTCTGCGCCTCTCGGGCCCCGAAGCGTTTTCGATCGCACGCAGGATGAGCGGGGTGGACCCGGACGGCCATCCTCCCAGAACCCTATCCCGCTGCGGGATCGCGGACGCCGCCGGGATGGAATTGGATACCGGTTTGGTGGCATTCTTTCCCGCCCCTCACAGCTACACCGGCGAAAACGTCGTCGAATTCCATATGCACGGAAATCCGATACTTCTGGAGGACGCCGCGTCAGCCGCATGCGCCCTGGGCGCCGTCCCCGCGGAGCCCGGGGAGTTCTCACGGCGGGCGTTCCTGAACGGAAAGATGGACCTGACGCAGGCGGAAGGGCTTTGCGACCTCATCACGGCGAGAACCGCCGCCTCCGCGCGCGCCGCCCTGCGCCAGCTTAACGGCGGGATCCGTGACGCCGTCGCACCGCTTCGGGAGCGGCTGCTATCCCTCCTGGTTCTTTTGGAGGCCTCGATAGATTTCCCGGACGAAGAAGACATAGCCCAAGCATCATCGGCGCAAATAGCAGAACGGGTATCAGAAATAGAAAAAGCCCTCTCCATGTACCTGCGGTCGTACGAATTGGGGCACCGCCTGCGCGAAGGCGCCACCGTCGCCATCGCGGGAGTCGCCAACGTGGGAAAATCCCTGCTTTTGAACCGGCTCCTTGGGGAGGAGCGCGCCATCGTCGCCGAGGGTCCAGGGACCACGCGCGATTATCTTTCAGGGGAGCTGGTCCTTTCGGGAATCACCGTCAGGCTGGTCGACACGGCAGGCCTGCGGGAAACGGAAGACCCGGTGGAAAGGGAAGGGGTTCGCCGGAGCCGCCGGATACTTTCCGAATCCGACCTTGCGCTCTTCCTCCTGGACGCGGGCCGGCCCGCGCACGACGGGGACAGGCACGCTTACGGTGAGGTGGCCGCCCGGCCGCACATCCTGGTCCTGAACAAGATCGATCTCCCGCAGGCGGAGACCGGCGGGGGTTTCTCGGGGGAGGGGAAGAGGGGAACGATGGCCGTCTCCGCGAGAACAGGCGAAGGAGTCGAGGGGCTCATGGGCGCGATCGCCCGGGAGCTGGTTCCCGAGGGGAATGCCGCGTCGGCCGAGGCGCCTATGACCCGCCTGCGGCACGTTGCCGCCGCGAGGAAGGCGGTAGAGGCGCTTTCCCGGGCCTCGCGGGCGGCGGGGGAGGGACTTTCGCACGAATTCCCGGCCGCCGACGTCCGGGAAGCGGCGCAGGCGCTCTCCGAACTCACCGGCGAGATCGCCCCCGAAGAGGTATTGAACTCGATCTTCGATTCTTTCTGCATAGGGAAGTAGCCGAAAGCCGGCATGCAATGCGGGCCAGGGCGATGTTCCACGTGGAACATGGGGGATAAGTGACCGCTTTTCCATATGATTATCCGACAGAATACGACGTTGTCGTCGTAGGCGGAGGGCACGCCGGGTGCGAGGCGGCCCTGGCCGCCGCGCGAATGGGGTGCAAAACGCTTCTGCTCACCATAAATGCCGACGCAATCGGACTCATGTCCTGCAATCCGGCGATCGGCGGCCTGGCCAAGGGGCACCTTGTCCGCGAAATCGACGCCCTGGGCGGAGAGATGGCGAAAAACATCGACGCCACGGGGATCCAGTTCAGGCAGCTCAACACGAGCAAGGGCCCTGCGGTGCGCTCCTCCCGCGCGCAGGCGGACAAGCAGCTCTACCGCCTGCGGATCAAGCAGGTCCTGGAAAGCGTAAGCGGGCTCGACGTCAAGCAGGCGATGGTCGACTCCATCCTCGCGGAGGGGGGGAAGGCGATCGGGGTGGAAACGAACCTGGGAGTCCGGTTTCGGGGGAAAACCGTCGTCCTCTGCACGGGGACGTTCCTTAAGGGCCTGGTCCACATAGGGCTGGTCAACTTCCCGGCGGGCCGCGCGGGCGATTTCCCGGCGATGAAGCTCTCCGATTCGCTGCGGGACCTGGGGTTTGCGGTCGGGCGGCTCAAAACGGGGACGACCCCTCGGCTGGACGGCAAGACGATCGACTTTTCACGGACGATACGGCAGGAGGGAGATGCCGATCCCATGCCGTTCTCGTTCGGTAACAGGAAAATAACCCGCCCCCAGGTCTGCTGCTATATGACCTACACCAACGCGGCGACTCACGAGGCGATAAGGTCGGGCCTGTCGCGTTCGCCTCTGTACTCCGGCGTGATCCGGGGGATCGGACCCCGCTATTGCCCGTCGATCGAGGACAAGGTCGTCCGATTTTCGGACAAGGAGCGGCACCAGGTGTTTCTGGAACCCGAGGGCTTGCGCACCGCCGAGTATTACCCCAACGGGGTATCCACGAGCCTCCCATTCGACATCCAGGTGAAGATGCTTCGGACGATACCGGGACTGGAGCAGGTCGAGATAGTGAGGCCGGGGTACGCCATCGAATACGATTTCGTCGACCCGGTCCAGCTTAAGGCGTCGCTGGAGACCAGGATCGTGGAAAACCTCTTTCATGCCGGGCAGATAAACGGCACCAGCGGGTACGAGGAAGCTGCGGCGCAGGGGATCGTCGCGGGCATAAACGCCGCGATGAAGGTGAAGGGGGAACCGCCCGTGGTCTTCGGCAGGGCCGATGCCTACATCGGCGTCCTGATCGACGACCTTGTCACCAAGGGCGCGCAGGAGCCGTACAGGATGTTCACATCGCGCGCCGAGTACCGGCTTTTGCTGCGGGAAGACAACGCCGACCTGCGTCTCTCCGAGACCGGGCACCGCATAGGGCTGCTTCCGGATGAACGGTACCGGGAGTTCCGCGCGAGGCGCGACGGGGTGTCCGAATTCCTGCGCCGGCTCGGGGAGAGCCGGGTCGGCCCGGGCCATCCGATCTGCCGGCTCGTGGAAGAAGCCGGAGGCGGCCCTGTCAGGACAGGCCTCACGTATACCGAGCTGTTGCGCCGGCCGGAGGTCTCGGCGGCGATGCTGATATCCTGCGACGGCGGCCTCGCCGGGGCGGACCGCTCCGTGGCGCTTCAGGCGGAACTAGCCGTCAAGTACGAGGGCTATATCCGCCGGCAGGAAGAGGAGGCCAGGAAACTCCGTAGATTCGAAGAATTGCGGTTTCCGGCAGATTTTCCTTTCGAGACGGTTTACGGCCTTTCCACAGAGATCCGCGACAAGCTGGTCCGGGTCCGGCCCGCATCCATCGGGCAGGCGCAACGGATCCCCGGGGTGACACCCGCCGCCGTGTCCCTGCTCCTGGTGGCGCTCAAGCGGGAGAGGGCCGCCAGGACATCGCCGCGGTGAGGATGCCGCGATCGGCAAATTCTCCTTCAAATTTGCGTGCCCAAACGGAAGTCGCTGCGCCTCCGGTAGCTCCGTGCTCGCTCTCGCCTTCGGCTCCCCTGCATTACTTATTACGTGCTCCACAGCCCTTCCCCGCTCTTCGTTCACCCTGTGTGGTCCGCCAAGCCGGTATGTCCCAAGTTTGGTATTACCGAATCGGACGGTTCCGCCTCGGCGACCCGCTGCGCCGGACCTACCATCGGCTTAGCGCGCCTTCCGTTTGGACACCCAATCCGACGATGAGCGATTTCCCGTTTGCACAGACGATAATCTTTATGATTCAAGCGAATAGAGCGAATGTTCCACGTGGAACATAGACGCCGATGGACCTCCTGACCGCGGCTGGACTTTCGGCGCTGCTTGCCGATGCGGGCATCGAGGTCCCGCCGGGGGCGGTTTCCATTCTGGTCCGGCATGCGGAGGAGATGCTGCGGTGGAACCGGTCCATACGGCTTACGGCGATAACGGAGCCCGAAGAGGTGGCGGTAAAGCACATCCTCGATTCCCTGCTGCTCCTGTCGTTCGCGCCCTTCCCCGGCCGGACCCTCGATTTCGGGTCGGGGGCCGGATATCCGGGCATCCCCCTTGCGGCGGCCCTGCCGGACGCCCGCGTGGTGCTGCTCGAGTCTTCCGCAAAGAAGTGCGCCTTTCTTTCGCACGCCTGCGCACTGCTGGGCCTGCGAAATGCGGAAGTTTTCCTCGGCAGGCTCGAGCAGCGGCATCCGTTGCCGATCGGCCGATTCGAAAATATCGTAACGCGCGCAACCCTTTCTCCGCCGGAGGCCGCCAGGCTCCTGGTGCCGTTGCTGCTGCCGGGGGGGCGGCTTCTCCTTATGTCCGGTCCCGGCGGCGCGGACCGCCCCGGGCGGCGTGGGGGGGAGGAGGATCTTCCCGAAGGCGCGCGGCACGGCCTTCGCCTGCCTTTCACGCTTCCATTGGGGATGGGGGCTCGCGAGATCCGGGAGATCATCGCCGGCCCGTAAGTTTTTCGTTCCCTAGCTTCACGCCCCGTGGTACAAGATACCGTTGATTTCCCTATATTAAGAGTTGAGGAACCGCCGGAGCGCGCAGGGATTGGCCCGTATAATCGCAGTCGCGAACCAGAAGGGCGGGGTGGGGAAGACCACCACCGCGATAAACCTTGCGGCCTCCCTGGCGGTCATGGAGAAAAAAACGCTCCTGGTCGACCTCGACCCGCAGGCCAATGCGACCTCCGGGGTGGGGGGCGCGGCCGGCGGTGAGTCCGGGAACGATGTGTACCGGGTCCTTCTCGCGGAGATACTTGCCGCCGATGCGATCAAGGAGACGGGGCTGCCGTTCCTCCGGGTGCTTCCCGCCTCGGGGGACCTTATAGGCGCCGAGATCGAGCTCGTCCCCCTTCCCCGCCGCGAGACGCGGCTTGCCGCGGCGTTACGGCCGATCGAGGACGGATACGACGTGATCCTTATAGATTGTCCCCCGTCCCTGGGGCTGCTGACGGTGAACGCGCTGTGCGCCGCCCGGTCCGTGCTCATCCCCCTCCAGTGCGAATATTACGCCCTTGAGGGGCTTACCAGCCTCTACCGGACCATAGCCAAGATCAGGGAAGGGTTGAATCCGCGCCTGTCGGTGGAGGGGGTGGTCTTGACCATGTTCGACTCCCGGAACAATCTATCGCACCAGGTGGCCGCCGAGGCCCGCGAAAACCTGAAAGACCAAGTTTTTCAAGTAGTTATACCTAGAAACGTGCGCCTGTCCGAATCTCCATCCTTCGGTAAGCCGGCCATTTTGTACGCGGTCAGCTCCCGCGGGGCGCAAAGCTACCTGGAGCTTGCGAAAGAGATGGTGAGCCGATGGAACGAAAACCCGATCCATTGAAGAA
>DATBLU010000082.1:0-7753 GCA_036555205.1 Candidatus Deferrimicrobiaceae bacterium | reverse complement strand
AGTGATCGCGTGCCTGATCGTGGGGACCGCCGCCTTGATCCTCGTGTCGTCCGTGATGTTGCCCGCCTTGTCCTGCGGCACGTTGAAATCGACGCGAATCAGCACCCGCTTCCCCGATAGATCAAGCTGGTCCATGGAGCGAACCTTCATCGTCATTCCCTCCGCCCGGGATTTTCTTCGTGAATAGTATCAAAAACCGCCGCCTGTAACACGCATCCGTCCCCTCAATGCCGCAGGAGCCCCATCACGATCTCCAGGGCGATCAGCAGGATGATGATGACTTCGAGCGTCTCGGCGCGCGACGCCGCCGCCCGGTTGTTCAGGATCGTGTAGATGTCCTCGAGCGCCTTCAGCTGGTCTCTTATCGTCACCTCCCACCGCTCGGCCCCCGCCTTGCGGCGCGCTTCTTCGTAAACCCTTGCAAGGTAGACGTCCCCTGCGAACTTGAGCGCGTTGTTGATCCGCTCGCGCAGGAGGGAGACGTCCATCTTGATCTCGGAGAGCGTGCGCAGGGGCGATTCGAAGGGATCGTGCAGCACCGACAGGATCCCCCTCTTCTTGCGGAGCTCCTCCGCCATGTCGTCCAGGGCGGAGTGGAGGATGCGATCGAAGAACCGCAGCTCCAGCATCTGGACGTTCAGGAACTCCAGCACCTCGACCGTGTCCCGGTACTTGGGGTCGCAGACGAAGGCGGCGTCCCAGTCGGGCAGGCAGAAGTCGTTCTCGAAGTAGCGTATCGGGTTCCTCAGTATTTCGGCCAGCGCCGCCTCGCTGAAGGTCCCCCGCTCCAGGGTGAGCAGGCGGGCTATATCCTGCTTGAGCAGGTCCATGGCCTGGCCCGCGGAAAGCTCCGGGGCGAAGCTTCCCACGTGCCACAGGTTGTACTCCTCGACGAGGTCGGCAAAACCCGCCCGCTTCACGGCCGGAACGATCTTCGCGAAAAGCCCTGATGCGATCCCCCTCGCCGCTTCCTCCATCGCGCCCGCACCGGCGAGCTTGAGGGCGGTCGCGGCGTACTCCCCCCACTGAAGGTCCCTGACGGGGAGACACAAGGTCACCGACAGCGCCCCGAAATCGAAGATCTTCACGGCGGCTTCCATGCGGAACCGCGCCCCCTCGTGCCGGATTTCCACGACTCCGCAGGGGACCGTCAGCGGCTTGGGCTGGTACTGCAGGTGCGGCGGCCCGGGACGCAGCCCGGTAAGCCCCGGAGACTCCGCAGCTTCGGACATCCCCCTTGCCTCCGTCAAGGAGATGTCGAACCCGACGTCGTAGGCATAGAAGAAAAAGAGGTTCCCCCACGCCACCCTGCAGTCGCTCATCGAGCGCCCCCGGAAAAATACGGAAGCATGTTGAACAGCAGGTGCAGCAGTATCGGAACGTAGAGATTTCCCGTGATCTTCCTGCCGCTCCCGAACAGAAGGGCGGGAAAAACCGTAAGCGCCCTGTACCACGACGGGCGGATGATAATGTGGCCGATGGCGAACAGCACCGAGGTGCACAAGACAGGCTCCCACCCTTTTTCCTCGAAGGCGTCGTACAGGTACCCCCGGAAGAACACCTCCTCCGGAAGCGCGACAAGGAGCCCCTGCCGGAAGAGCGCTTCCCCCAGGGGGGGCATGGGGCCCGAATAGGGAGAAAGGTAAGGCGGAAGCGGCAGCAGCGCGTAAAGGAAGTATGCCGCGACTCCGCCCGTGGCCAGGGCGAGCGCGGCGAGGGCGTTCCTGCCTGCGCTTCCGATCCGGAGCCAGGAAGGCGTTTTCCCGCGGCGATAGTAAAGGAAAGGGGCGTAAAGGAAAAGGGCGGCTGCCAGCAGGTCCGGATGCAAAAGTACGGAAGACGGTGTATGCATCGTCGCCAGGCGCACGGCGATGACTATCCCCAGAAACAGGAGGACCGCCTGAAAAGGAACCTTGCCCGGCATTTTCAAGGCGGATCTCCTCGTTCAGGTCTTGGGGCGTATCCGGTCGAACAGTTCGGGAAACATGCCTATCGTGAAGTCCGGAGGGTATTCGGCGAATCCGTCGACGCCGATGCCGTACATGACCCCGCAGGTTCTGGCGCCCGCCTGCTTTCCGGCAAGGACGTCGTTCCTGGAATCCCCGACCATTAGAGTTTCGCCGGGGGAAGCGCCCTGCGTCTTCATGATGTGGAGGAGACCGTCGGGATGGGGCTTCTTGCTGTCGAAGCTGTCCCCGCCCACGACGTCGACGAAATACCGGTCGAGCGAAAGCCCCGACAACACTTCGCGGCTCATGTCCAGCGGCTTGTTCGTAAGCACCGCCATCCTGTAGGTCCCTGCCCATTCACGCAGGTTTTCCGGCACGCCCGGGTAGGGAGCGGTGGTGTCCAGAAGGTGCATGCGGTAGTGCGCGAGGAACGTCTCGAGCACGGCGGGGAGGATCCCGTTCCGCTGCTCCCCCACGGCCCTGCGGATGAGCATGGTGGCCCCGTCCCCCACGTAGGAATAGATCGCCTGGTGCGGGATCGCTGGAATGCCGTAGGCGCCCAGCGCGTGGTTAACCGAATTCGCAAGGTCGACCTTGGAGTCGACGAGCGTCCCGTCCAGGTCGAACACGAGCAGCCGTACCGCTTCCTTCACGATGATTGCCTCCCGGGACATTCCGCCCCGCACTTATTTTAGATGAAAAACCGGGCTGTAGGGGGCGGCCGCTGTAAACCTCCTCTTAAACGGAGAAGTTGACAGCGTACGCCGGAAACCGGAGAATGGCTCCTTGTTCCACATCGGGGGGATGCTTGGCGGCGGAAAACTTCTGGGAAAAAATACGGGAAGATGCCATGTCCGGCGGCGGGATCGGCGCGCCTGAGGCCCTGTCGGTCCTGCGGCTTCCCCGCGAGGCGATGTGGCGCCTGCTGGACGTTACGGAAACCGTCCGGCGGCGCTTCAAGGGCGACGGCATCCGGCTCTGCTCGATAGTCAACGCCAAGTCGGGGCTCTGCTCGGAGGACTGTTCCTTCTGCTCCCAGTCGAGCAGGTCCAGGGCCGAGATCCCCAAGTACCCGCTGATCGACGAGGAGAAGATCGTGGCGGCGGCGCGTGACGCAAAGCGAAGGGGCGCCAGGGAGTTCTCGATCGTCGGGTCCGGCCTTGCGATGCGCAACAGGCGAGAGCTCGTCCGCGTCGGAAACGCCGTCGAGAGGATCAGGGACGAGGTGGGGCTGGAGACGTGCGTCAGTCTCGGCACTCTTCCCCCGGAAAGCATCGCCTATCTCATCTCGCGGGGGTTGCGGTCGGTTCACCATAACCTCGAGACCTCGCGCCGGTTCTTCCCTTCGGTTTGCACGACCCACGATTACGACGAGGACGTCCGCGCCGTCCGCGACGCGAAGGCCGCGGGGGCATGGGTATGCTGCGGGGGTATCTTCGGCCTCGGCGAGACCGACGAAGACCGCGTGGAGCTGTCGATGACCCTCCGGCAGCTCGACGTCGACTCGATCCCGGTGAATTTCCTGAACCCGGTCCCGGGGACGCCGCTTGAGGGGAAGCGGGATCTTAATCCCGTTGTTTGCCTCAAGATCATCGCGATGATGCGCCTTTGCCATCCCGCGCGGGAGATCATCGTGTGCGGAGGCAGGGAGGTGAACCTGCGCGACCTGCAGTCGCTCATATTCGCCGCGGGAGCGACCGGGACGATGGCGGGGAACTACCTGACCACGTGCGGCCGGCCCGCGGAGGAGGACATCCGGATGATCCGCGACCTCGGGCTTTCCCTGCGCGAGCCCTGAGAAGATGGACCTGTCCTTCCTTTCGGGGGAAATAGGGGAGTTGAAGGAGAAGGGCCGTTACCGCTTCCTGCGCCGCGTGTCCGGCCCGCAGGACGCCGTGGTCCGCATCGATGGCGCCGACCGGCTCAACTTCTCCTCCAACAACTATCTCGGCCTGGCGAACCACCCCGCGGTCGTGGAAGCGCTCGTGGAATACGCCGGAAAGTACGGGGTCGGGTCGGGAGCCTCACGGCTGATCTGCGGCCACATGGATATCCACGCCGAGCTGGAGGACGAGGTGGCGCGTCTCAAGGGCACCGAGGCCGCCCTGACCTTCAGCGCAGGGTACATGGCCAACCTGGGGATCCTTTCGACGCTCGGCGGCCCGGATGCGACCATATTCTCCGACGAGCTGAACCACGCGTCCATCGTCGACGGTTGCCGGCTGGCCCGCGCCCGCGTGGAGGTCTACCGTCACTCCGACGCGGAGCACCTCTCGGACCTGCTCCGCCGGTCCGCGGCCAGGCGCAGGATCGTGGTCACCGACGGCGTCTTCAGCATGGACGGCGACATAGCGCCTCTCCCCGATATAGTGGAGGCGAAGGAGCGGTACGGCGCGATCCTCGTCGTAGACGACGCGCACGCAACCGGGGTTCTGCCGCCCAACGGGAGGGGGACGGCCGACCTGTTCGGCGTCCGCGACCGGGTGGACATCCAGATGGGGACGTTTTCGAAGGCGCTCGGGACGTATGGGGCATACATAGGGACGACGCGCGCCATGGTCGACTACTTCATCAACAAGTGCCGCCCGTTCATATTCAATACCGGCCTGCCGCCCGCCCTCGCCGGAGCGACGCTCGCCGCCATAAAGCTGCTTTCGAAGGAGCCGGCCATTCTCGAATCGCTGTGGAGGAACCAGAAAGCGTTCCGCGCGGAGATGGAAGCGCGGGGCAGGACGGTTGGGTCCCGCACCGCGATCGTCCCGATCCTGGTCGGGGGCGACAAGGAGACTATGACGGTTTCGAAGACGCTCTTCGATCGGGGCGTTTTCGTCCACGGAATCCGGCCGCCGACGGTGCCGGAAGGGACGGGGCGGCTGCGGCTGACGCTGATGGCCACGCACACGCAGGATATGATCCGTACGGCGGCTTCGCAGATCGACCTGGCGCTCAAGGAGCAGGGCATTGGATAGGACGGAACGCTACCGGCGTAGGGACAAGGCGGCAATCTGGCACCCGTTCACACAGATGGCGGACTGGGAAAAGGACGATCCCATTATCATCGAGCGCGGCGAAGGGAATTACCTTTTCGACACGGACGGGAAACGGTACTTCGACGGGGTCTCATCCCTCTGGGTAAACCTGTTCGGCCACCGGCGCAAGGAGATAGACGAGGCGGTGCGCGCACAGCTTGACATGCTCGCCCACTCGACGTTCCTCGGGTTATCCCACCCCCCCGCGATCGAACTTGCCGAAAAGCTCCTCTTACTGGCGCCTCCCGGGCTTTCGCGGGTCTTCTACTCGGACAACGGATCGACGGCCATGGAGATCGCGATCAAGATGGCCTTCCAGTACTGGCGGCAGAAAGGAACCGGGGAGAAGAGAAATACGTTTCTCACGCTGTCGGATGCCTACCACGGCGACACGATCGGGTCCGTCTCGGCCGGGGGGATCGACCTGTTCCACGAGATTTTCCGGCCGCTGCTTTTCCAGACCCGCCGCATTCCAGCCCCCCACTGCTACCGCTGCCCGTACGGACTTTCCCGCCCGTCCTGCAGCCTGCACTGCGCCGGCAGGATGGAAGAGGAAGTGCGCACCCACGCGGATTCGCTTGCGGCGGCCATAGTGGAGCCGCTCGTGCTCGGCGCCGCCGGAATGCTGATGATGCCCGAGGGGTACCTGTCGAGGCTCAGATCGGTGACGCGGGAGTGCGGCGTTCTTCTCGTGTGCGACGAGGTGGCGACCGGATTCTGCCGCACGGGCACGATGTTCGCCTGCGGGCAGGAGAGCGTGTCCCCGGACATCATGGCCATTGCCAAGGGGCTGACCGGAGGCTATCTCCCGCTGGCGGCGACCCTTGCGACGGAGGAAGTCTACCGTGCCTTCCTGGGGCGGTACGAGGAATTCAAGACGTTTTTCCACGGCCATTCCTATACCGCGAACCCGCTCGGATGCGCGGCGGCGCTGGCGACGCTGTCCATCTTCGGGCGGGAGGACGTGCCTGCGCGCGTTTCCGCGCTTTCAGCCGTGATGTCGAGATCCCTTTCGCGCCTCGCCCCGCACCCCAACGTCGGCGACATCCGGCTAAAAGGCCTGATGGCGGGGATCGAGATCGTGGCCGACAGGGAGACGAAGGAGAGGTTCCCGCCGGAGCGCAAGACCGGCCAGCGCGTCATTCGAAAGGCCAGGGACATGGGGTTCATCCTTCGGCCGCTCGGTGACGTGATCGTGCTTATGCCTCCCCTTTCATCGACGGAAAGCGAGATCGAAGCGCTGGTCGAAGTCGCGGCGCAGGCCATCGGCGAAGTTCTGACGTGAAGCCCTTCCTCGTTACGGGGACCGATACGGGCGTGGGGAAGACCCGGGTGGCCTGCATGCTTGGGCAGCGCCTTGCCGCGGAAGGGCTGGCCGTTTTCCCCTTGAAGCCCGTCGAATCGGGATGTTCTCCGGGGCCCGAAGGGAAGCCTTACCCCGCCGACGCCGCCGCCTTGAGGGACGCCTTCGCACCGCGGCTCGCCCTCGCCGACGTCTGCCTTTATCCGCTGCAGGCGCCCCTGTCCCCCCATCTTGCGGCCCGCCTCGCGGGGGTGAGGATCGATCCGGAGCGCATTCGGAAGGCGGTGGTCGACGCCGCCGCGGCTTCGGATATGGTCCTGGTAGAGGGGGCCGGGGGCATAGCCGTGGAAATCCTGGAAGGATACACGTTCGCCGACCTGGCGCGCGACCTCTCCATGCATGTCCTCGTAGTGGCGGAGAACCGCCTCGGGGCGCTGAACGGTCTCCGGCTCACCGTCCGGTATCTCGAATCGGAGGGGCTCGACCTTGCCGGAGTCGTTTTGAACGACCGTTCGGCGGATCCGTTTCCCGCGCGGGAGACCAACGAGGCGGACGTTCGGCGCATATCGGGAGGCCGCTACCTGGGCCGGATTCCTTTCGGGGCCGCTATCATGCCGGAAGAAGCGTTCCTCCGGTTCCGCGAAATTTGCATACCCGCCTGATCGCCCTTTTCCCGTCGTTCCCATATAATGGCGCCATGCAACCGCAGGTGAAGAACCGCATCTGGCTCAAACCGCTGATCTTTTTCGCGGTCCTTGCTCTTATCACATTCATGCTTTATTCGACGGGGCTTTTCCGGTTCTTCATGGACAAGGAGAGGCTGCGCGGTTTCATCGGTTCCCTCGGGATATGGGGCTTCGCCGGATTCATTTTCCTCCAGGTCGTCCAGGTCGTGGCGGCGCCCATTCCGGGCGAGGCGTCGGGGCTGCTTGGAGGTTATCTTTACGGGCCGGTCATCGGCGTCGTGCTGTCTACGATCGGTCTCACGATCGGCTCCTATGTCGCGTTCTCCCTTTCCCGGTACTTCGGAAGGCCGCTGACGGACAGGTTCGTGGACAAGGCGACGATGGCCAGGTTCGATTACCTCCTCCACCACAAGGGCGCATTCCTCGTGTTCCTACTCTTTCTCATCCCCGGCTTTCCGAAGGACTACCTCTGCTACATCCTGGGGCTGGGGCATCTGACGACGCTGGAATTCCTCGCCATCGCCAGCTCGGGGAGGCTGCTGGGAACCGTGCTGCTCACGCTGGGAGGGACGTACTTGAGGAACGCCCAGTATTTCCGCTTTTTCTCCCTGTGCGGCGTCGCGGTGATCGCGGTATTCCTCGCCATCGCCTACAAGGACAAGCTGGAGCGGCTGTTCCGGAAATGGCACGAGAGGCACCAGGAGAAGCACCGCCGGAAGTGAACGGATCGGCCGCCGGGCCGCGCCTTCACGCCCGCTTCGTTTTATTCACGATCGAGACGACCGC
>DATBLU010000053.1:0-3153 GCA_036555205.1 Candidatus Deferrimicrobiaceae bacterium | reverse complement strand
GATTCTCTCCGGGGATACGCCTCAAGCTGATCGCGTTCCTGCTGCCGCTCGTCTTTTTCCTCGTCGTGTCGGTGGCCGTCGCCGTCACGAAGATCACGGACGCGGAGATCCGCCAGGATCTCCTGGAACGGGGAATCGCCGTCTCGCGGGTAGTTGCGCTTTCCGCAGGCTATTCCATGCTGTCGGGCGACCGGCTGGCGATGGATAGCCTGGCGTCCGAGACGAAGAACAGCTCCGCCGACATCGAATATGTTGCGATCCGGGACATGCGCGACAACGTCATCGCGCACAGCCGCGTGGAGGAGAGGGGGAAGGAATACCAAATTCCCGACCGCGAGACCCCGCTCGGGATATTTCCCGATACCCGCGCAGACGAGGTGTTCCGCGGAGGCCACGGCCTGATCGAGTTCACCACCCCCATCCTGTTCGCAGGCAAGCGCGTCGGAACGGTGTCGCTCGCCCTGTCCAGGGAGAGCCTGCTCGCGCCCCAGCGGAACATCCGGAGATCGATCACGATCGCCGCCTCCGTGATCCTGGTGATCGCGCTCGCCGGCACGCTGGTGCTGGCCTCATTCATCACCACTCCCATAAAAAAGCTGTCCTCGGGGGTCAACGAGCTGGCGGGGGGAGAGACGTTCCACCCGATCCCGGCGCGCGGCGGGGACGAGCTCGGCGAGCTGACCCGCAACTTCAACCGGATGGCCGAGACGATCATAGCCCAGCAGAACAGGCTGGGCCGCTACGCGAAGGAGCTGGAAGAGGCTTACGTGGGGATGGTGCGCGTTATCGCCGCGTCCATCGACGCCCGGGACCCGTACACGCTGGGGCATTCCACCCGCGTCGCGCGCCTTTCCTGCGCGCTAGGCAAGCGGCTGGGCTTCTCGGGGGAAGAGTTGGATCACCTGGAAAAAGCCTGCCTGCTGCACGACGTGGGAAAGATACGGACCCCCGACGACATCCTCCTCAAGGAACATTCCCTCACGAACCCCGAGACGGAGGAGATGCGGGCCCACGCAATAGCCGGAGAAGATATCCTTAAGATGGCGTCATCCCTCCACAGGTACACGGGGATCGTCCGCGCGCACCACGAATGGTACGACGGCACCGGGTACCCGGACGGAATAAGTGGCTCGGAAATCCCCGTTCACGCGCAGATCATCGCGCTTGCCGACGCATTCGACGCGATGACATCCACGCGGCCTTACCGGACAGGCCTTACCATCCAGGAGGCGATCGACGAAATCCTGCGCTTCAGGGGAACTCAATTCTCGCCCGCGCTGACCGACTTGTTCGTCGAGGTGGTCCGGGACGTAAACCTGCTCGAAACCGAGGATTGGAAAGGCATGGCGCTTTGAGGGTGCCGGGACTGGTCCTGGCCGCGCTGGCTGTCCTGGCGCTGGCCGGGTGCGGCGGGCGCGGTGTCAGGACGCCTGCGACCGCCCCTGCGGCTCCCCCTTCGCCCGCCCCTGCGGCTGTCCCTTCGCCCGCCCCTGCGCCGGCGCCTCCGGCTCCGGCCGAACCGCTTCCGAAGGTGTCCGCTGCGGACAGGGCACACACGTCCGGCGTCGCCGCGATGGAGGAGGGGCACCACGAACGGGCGCTCGAGATGTTCGCGGCCGCATGGAAGGAGAGCCCGGGCCACGCGGGCGCGGCGAAGGATTTCCCGGAGGCGCTCATCGCGCTGAAGAACAGCGGGGACGAGGCGTTCAAGCATGGACGCCTTGATGAGGCGGGGAGGCGCTGGTCGGCCGCGCTACGGTTCATTTCCCATCCGGCGGAAAAGGGCAGGGCGCTTCCCTTCACGAAGGCCGATCTCAAGGCAGGCATCGATCGTCTATCCGCGAACCTCATGGAGAAGGGGCTGATGGAATACCGGAAGGGAAACCTAGAAGCCGCCATCGCCTCGTGGCGCGGCATCCTTTCCTACGATCCCTCCCACGCGGAGGCCGCCAAGTCGGTGCAGACCGCCTCTACACAGCTGGACAACCTGAAAAAGATCGTGCCGCCGAAGTAGGCGGTCCCTCAGGGCCGCCGGGCGGCCGCGCACCGCGGCCCGCCTTCCGTGATTCCTCCTATCCCTTAAGCCTGCTCATGTAATAAAGGATCGGCACGGTCATCCGCGAGAGCAGGAGGGAAGCCACCTCCCCCGCCATCAGCGAGATGGCCAGTCCCTGGAATATGGGATCGAAAAGGATGACCGACGCGCCGACTATGACCGCGGCCGCGGTCAACATCATCGGCCGGAAACGCACGGCGCCGGCGTCGATGACCGCCTCGTCCAGCGGCATACCCTGCTTCAACCTCAGTTCAACGAAGTCCACGAGAATGATCGAGTTTCGCACGACTATCCCGGCGCCCGCGATGAACCCGATCATCGAGGTCGCCGTGAAGAAGGCGCCCATGAGGCCGTGCGCCGGAAGGATCCCCACCAGCGAAAAGGGGATGGCGGCCATTATGACGACAGGCGTCCGGAAGGACTGGAACCACCCCACGACGAGAATGTATATCAGCACGAGCACCGCCGCGAACGCGAGCCCCAGGTCCCTGAAGACCTCGTAGGTGATGTGCCACTCCCCGTCCCACTTCATCGCGGGCTTCTCGTCGGTGAACGGCTGGCGGGCCACGTAGCGCTCCAGCCCGTAGCCGCCGGGCAGCGAAAGCTTGTCCAGCGCCTTATTGATCTGGAGGATCGCATATACCGGGCTTTCCACCTTGCCGGCCACGTCTCCCGTCACATACACCACGGGCATCAGGTTCTTGTGATAAATGCTCTTCTCGCCCGTCTCTTCCTCCACACGCACGAGCTCGCCCAATGGCACCTGGTTCCCATGCCGTCCCGCCAGCCGGAGCTGCGCCAGCGCCTCGATCCTCGAGCGATCCTCGACGGGAAGCCTCAGCACTATGGAAACGTCTTCCTTGGCCTTGGGCTGGTGGAGAAGCCCAACTGCCTCCCCCTCCACGGCCAATCGCAAGGTCGCAGCCACCTGCTCCGGCGAAACGCCGTTCATGGCAGCCTTCGCGCGGTCGACGGCAAAACGGTATCGGGGACGGTCGTCCTCGACGTACCAGTCCACGTCGACGACCCCTTCCGTCTTTTCCAGGATGTCCTTGACCCGGCGCGCGATTTCGATCTGGCCGTCGTAATCGGGGCCG
>DATBLU010000043.1:0-2388 GCA_036555205.1 Candidatus Deferrimicrobiaceae bacterium | reverse complement strand
TTCGGTTTCCACTCCCGCTTCCGCCGCTGCGCCTCTGCAACCTGGTCCGGGGTCATCTTGGATGCGAGGTTTTCCCGGTTCTTCAAGGCGTTGATGCTGTCGTCTAGCCTATTCTCCGGAGCTCGGGCCGCGGCAAGGTCGAACCACATGTACGCCGTCACATAGTCCTGGGCAACGCCCCGGCCTTCCGCGTACATGACCCCGACATTGTGCTGGGCGCGGGCGTACCCCTGCTCCGCCGCCTTTCGATACCACCCGGCGGCCTGCGCGAAGTCCTGCGGGACGCCCCGCCCCTTCTCATACATGCGGCCGAGGTTGGTTTGCGCGAAGGCATGCCCCTGCTCCGCCGCCTTCCGATACCACTTGACCGCCTCGGAGGAGTCCTGCGGGACCCCGACGCCGTCGTCGTAATAGTCGCCGAGGTTGTTTTGGGCGGATGCGTGCCCCTGTTCGGCAGCCTTCCGATACCACTTGATCGCCTCGGATATGTCCTGGCGTACTCCCCGGCCGTTCTCATGCATGTAGCCCAGGTTGAACTGGGCGACGGCATCCCCCTTCTCCGCCGCCTTTCGATACCACATGGCCGCCTCGGGGTAGTCCTGCGCGACGCCCCGGCCATTGGCGTAAAGGAACCCAAGATTGGTCTGAGCGGAGGGAAGCCCTTGCTCCGCCGCCTTTCGATACCACTTGGCCGCCTCGGAAAAATCCTTCGACACTCCTCGACCGTTGGCGAACATGACGCCAAGGTTGAACTGGGCGGAAACGTTGCCCTGCTCCGCCAATTGCCTGAACAGCCGATGCGCCGTTTTGTAGTCGCCTTTCCTGTAGGCGGCTTCGGCGGTTTCGAACGGGCCTGCAATCGATTGGGAGCTTAAGAGGAAGGTGCCGATCAAAATCAAGGCGGCGGCAAATCTTCGCATGTGCCACCTCGTAGGAAGAGATACCGATATTTTATCATCCGCCGAATAAATAGCCCGCATCTTCTCCGGGCGGCATGTTATGAAGGGATATGGATGACCTGATCCGCATCCACCGGCAATGGCTCAAAGACTCGATCCGAAAGTCGGTCGACTGGAGCTCCACGGACCAGTCCCGCGGCATCCCTCCGCCCCCGCCCCAGAAGCCCGTCCCTCCCGGCGCACTGCCTATTCCCCTCCCGGGGATCGACCGGTTCGAAGAGGTCTGCGACGCCGGCCTTCTTCGGATCCTCAAATCCCGCCGCAGCCTCAGACGTTACGCCGATATCCCGCTCGCCCTGGAGGAGCTCGCGTTTCTCCTGTGGGCCACCCAGGGGGTAACCGGACGGCCCGACAAGGCCGCCACCTTCCGCCCGGTTCCCTCCGCCGGCGCGCGACACGCCTTCGAGACGTACCTCTATTGCCGGAAGGTCGAATCGCTAAAGGAGGGCATCTACCGATACCTGCCGCTTGAGCACAGCCTCCTCTTCGAGTTCGCGGAGCGGGGTCTCGCCGCCCGGATCTCCGAGGCCTGTTTCGGTCAACGGTTCGTCGGGCAGGGGGCCGTCACGTTCTTCTGGAGCGTCATCCCGTACCGGATGGAGTGGCGGTACGGGCCGGCGGCGCACCGTGTACTCCCGATGGACGTCGGGCACGTCTGTCAGAACCTGTACCTTTCCGCGGAAGCGATCGGGGCGGGGACCTGTGCGGTCGCGGCGTACGACCAGGAGGCAATCGACGCCCTGCTGCGTCTCGACGGGGATGATGAATTCGTCATCTACCTGTCGCCGGTCGGCAAACGTCCCGCGGGCGGGTAACCTGTGTGCTCCCCCAGCAAGCCACCTTCAACGCCCGCCGCTGAGAAGGAAACGATAAGGCGCCGGATCCGCGCCCTCCTGGAAGAAGGCGCCCATAGCGCAAAAGAGATCTCCTTCGCCATCCGAATTCCGGAAAAGGAGGTCGAAAATCACCTGGAACACCTCCGTAAAAGCCTCCACACAGAGGGACGCCGGCTGACGCAGGTTCCAGCCGAGTGCCGAGGATGCGGGTTCGTGTTCCGGAAACGGGATCGGCTGAAGGCGCCGGGCCGCTGTCCCGTCTGCAAGGGGGAGTCGATCTCCGACCCGTCCTTCCGCGTGGAAGGCAGTTGATTTCGAGATAATCCCTGCGGCATCTACACAGTCCGCAACTTCTTAAACAGCGCCTTGCGCAGGCGGCCGTTTTTCGTTTCCCAAGCAATCCACCCTCCCTTGTCCGTCATCAAAAATCCGTAAGGATCCCCATGCCGGCCTTAAGGCCGAAACGGGACCACGGGGTCATGGACGGATATTTAAACCGCAAGGAGGAATATATGGACCGCCCGAGAATGATGACGCGACGGAATTTCCTTGAATCGACCTCATGCCTCGGGGCGGCGCTGTGGGCGGCGCGC
>DATBLU010000037.1:0-16921 GCA_036555205.1 Candidatus Deferrimicrobiaceae bacterium | reverse complement strand
TTCCTGCCGTCGCGGGTGACGGTAGGGAGCCTTGCGAACCTCGCCAGCTCGCGTATGCGCAGCATGTAGGCCTTGCGCTTTTCCGCGTATTCGCGGACGACCTCGGGTGTGGGGCGGAGAATTACGATCCCCTCCTCGCCGTCAAGGATGACGTCGTCGGACTCCCCGTACTCGTCGGTTACCCGCTCCACGCCCACGACCGCCGGAATGCCCAGGGAGCGGGCGGTGATCGCGGTATGGGAAGTCTTGCTCCCGACGTCGGTCGCGAATCCCAGCACCGGGCTCTTCAGTATCTGGGCGGTGTCCGCGGGGGACAGGTCGTGGGCCACGACGACGACCGGCTCGCGGATGGAGGCGATCGAGTCGACGGGGCGCCCCGCCAGGTTCTCAAGGACCCGGTGGCCGATCTGGCGCAGGTCGTGCCCGCGTTCCCTGAGGTACTGGTCCTCGATGCGGTGGAACGTTTCCAGGAGGTTCTGCAATACCTTGTTGAACGCCCAATCGGCCTTGTACTGGTTCTCCCGGATCAGGCGTACGGTCTGGTCGACAAGCATCGAGTCTTCCAGCAGAGCCAGGTGCACCGAGAGGATCTGGTAATGCTCGGAGGAGTGGTCCTTCACCCCTTCGCGTATGGCGCGTATCTGCTCCTTGGACCTCGCCACCGCGCGCAGGAACGCCGCGGCCTCTTCCTCCACCTTGTCGCGCGGTATGCCGGACTGCACGGAGGACGGCAGCGCCCGGGAAAGGAAGTATCCCTTTCCCATCGCGACGCCGCCCGATGCGGGGATCCCGCGCAGCACCTTCATCTTCTGGCGTCCGCCGTCCGTCAAGGGACCCTACTCCTCACCGAATTTCCGCCCGATCAGCTCGCCGATCGCGGAAAGCGCCGCCTCGGCGTCGGGCCCGACCGCCTTTACGACGATGCGCGAATCCTTTGGCGCGGCCAGCATGAGCACGCCCATTATGCTCTTCCCGTTGACTTCCATGCCGTCCTTGATTATCCGTATGTCCGATGCGAACCGGTTGGCGAGGTGGACGAACTGCGCCGCGGCGCGGGCGTGCAGGCCCAGGCGGTTCTGGATTTCGAATTCCCGCTCCAGCGGCGGCCCGTTTTCCATATTCCCTTCCGAACCTTTCCTACCGAAATTTCAATGCAGGAGAATCAGCGTGCCGACGATCAGCAGCAGCATGAGTATTTCCGACGGCGACACCGCTTTCCGGAACAGCACCGTAAGAAGGTGGACCGTCAGCGCCGCGACCAGGAAAAATCCCGCCGAAGCCGCGCCCTCCCCGAACAGGAAGGCGGTCCTGCTTCCCACCGCCCCCGCCCAGGCCCCTCCCAGGATCGCGGCGATGATCTTGCGGTTCTCGGTCCGGGTGGCGAACCCGGCGCCTTTCAGGTACTGTACTGCGCCCTCCTCTCCCGCCATGCCGGCGGTGAATCCGCGGACGCGGATCGGGAGGTGCGACATGTTGTAGAGGAACAGCAGCGCCGCGATCCCCAGGAGCGGATGCACGAGGGAAAGGATGGCCCCGGCGACGGAGGCCATCGGCTTCAGGGCCCCCCAGAAATAGGCGTCGCCTATGGCGCCCAGCGATCCCATGAGCCCGACCTTGAACGTGCCGATAGATCGGGGATCCGCTTCTCCGGCGGCGATCCGCTCCTCGATCCGCACCGAGGCGCCCAGGATCACTCCCGCCATCGACGGCTGGGTATTGAAGTACTCCATGTGCCGCTTGAGGGCCTTGGTCAGCTCATCAGGCCGCTCGCTGTAGATGCGGCGGAGCGCCGGCAGGATGCTGTATGCGAAACCGACGTTCTGCATCCCCTCGTAGTTCCAGCATCCCTGAAGCAGGAACTGGCGCCTGAAGACGCTCCTCCGAACCTCCCCGGACACCTCCCCCCCCATCGTCAGCCCACCCATCTGAAAAACAGGGTCGCCGCGAACACCGCCATCATCGTCATGTAGAACGCCGGCGCCGTCCTCTCCGTGCGGCTGCACGAGAAGATCGACGCCGCCCCGATCAGCGGGATAATCGGCAGAAGGGCGGCGAAGTCCATCCTGCTCTCCGGGCCGAAGCGGGGCAGGAGATGCGTTCCCACGACCACCCCGGCGCCGGTGAAGACGAGCGTCAGGGCGGCGCCCGCAAGGGCGAAGAGCGTCACGCCCGCAAGGAGTCCGTGCTCCACCGCCCTGGAGTCGCCGCGCTCCACCGATTCGACGGTCAGGGCGGCGATTCTCCCGTTGACGCGGCGCACCAGGCGGTCCGCGGACTTGCCCAGCTCCGCGCACGGAACCGACAGCAGCAGCAGGGCGGTGAAGCTCCCCGCGTCCAGGCCTACGGACGAGGAAGCGACCGCCCCGGCCGCTCCCGCGAAAAGGGCCGCTCCCGTGTCGTCCGGCGGAATCGACGCCCCCACCGGCAGCCGCGCCAGGTAGATCAGCTCCAGCACCGCCCCGACCTGCGCGCCGGCCGAGACGTTTCCGAAAACCGCCCCCATCGCGGTGGCGACCACGAGAGGGCGGTGGAGCATCAGCTGGAAGGTTGCCGTCCGATCAAGGTAGGCGATCGACCCGAGGACCGCGGCAAGTAGGAAACGCCAGCCCATTCCTATCCCCGCTCGGGCTCGTAGGACGTCCCCGGCTCGAACGGAGTGGCGCGGACGTTGACGACGACCCCGTCGTGGCATAACAAGTGGACCGCGTCAAAATCCTCCGGGGAGAAGAAGACCGACGGGGAGATTTCCACCTTGCCGGTGGAGTAGTGCAGGTTGCCGATGTTGAGCGAGGGGAACCGGACGCCCGAGCGGTAGATCCGGATGGCATCGCTGAAGGTCGAGCACAGCAGGATCGCCTTCTCCCCGTGGCGGTCTATTTCCGTCAGCCTGTCGTTGACTTCGTCCAGCGCGCAGAAAACAACGTGGATCGACGGCGGCACCGCCAGTTCCATGACGGACCTCAAGAAGCCGTTGGAGGCGAGGTCGTCGTTGGCCACCAGCAGGCAGTTGGCGCCGGTGTGCGGCAGCCAGGTCTCCACAACCTGCCCGTGGATCAGCCGGCAGTCTACCCGCACCAGCGCCAGCGACATGGCTACTTCTTCTCCACCCGTTTCTTCAACATGTCTCCGGGTATCGTGATGTTGCGCTGGCCGTATTCCTGCAGGTGGCGCGCCAGGTCGGACAACGACATCGTCGCCCGGGCCATCGGCAGCTTGATCATCATGGGAAGATTGACGCCCGTGACCACCTCGACCTGGTGCGTGCCCAGGAACGAAAGGCCGATGTTCGAGGGGGTGCCGCCGAACATGTCGGTCAGCAGGAGCGCCCCTTTCCCCCTGTCCACCGTGCGTATGGCCCCCTCTATGGCCTTGCGGATCTCGTCCATCCCCATTTTCGGATCGATGTCCACGGAGACCGCGTTCTCGACTTTCCCCACGATAATCTCGGCGGCGCGCAGGAATTCCGTGGCAAGCCTTCCGTGCGAGATCACTACGATTCCGATCATGGCGAGCTCCTGCGGGGGAGGGCGGAGCGGTGCAGGTCGCGGTGGACGACCGTCGGAGACGCCTGCCGCGCGAGGGCCGCCGACAGCGCCTCGGCGACGGCCACCGAACGGTGCCTCCCGCCGGTGCACCCTATCCCCAGGGTGAAATACGCTTTCCCTTCCTTTGTATAGAGGGGAAGGAGGAAATGCAATATCGAGGTCAGGAGGCGGAGAAACCGGCGCGTCGTCTGCGCCGAAAGCACGTACTCCCGGACTCCCCGGTCCAGGCCGGTCCGGGACTTGAGCGCGGGGACGAAGTTCGGGTTCGGGAGGAACCGGACGTCGATCACCATGTCCGCCTCCATCGGGATCCCGTACCTGTAGCCGAAGGAGACGATGCTGACGCGAAGCCCGCCTGCGCCCGATGCCCGGAACCGGCGCAGGAGCGTGTCGCGCAGCTGGTGGACGGTGAACTCGGACGTGTTGAGGACCGTGTCGGCCGATTCGCGCAGCGGAGACAGCACCTTGCGCTCCCGGCGGATCGCCTCCTTGGCGCCTCCTGGCCCGGCCAGGGGGTGCTTGCGCCGGGTTTCGCTGTACCGGCGCAGGAGAACGTCGTCGTCGGCGTCGAGGAACAGGACCTGGACGTCGTGGCCCCGGCTGCGCAGGTCCTCGATCACCCGGGTGAAGTCCTTCAGGAACTCGCGCCCCCGCACGTCGGCCACCAGGGCGATCCGGGCCGCCTCGCCCCTGGCCTCGGACAGGATGTCGATGATCTTGGGCAAAAGGACCGCGGGGAGGTTGTCCACGCAGAAGTAGCCGATGTCCTCGAAGACCTTCGTCGCCGTGCTCTTCCCCGAACCCGATAGGCCGGTCAGTATGACGATGCGGGAGCGCCGCCTCGCGTTCCTCGAAGATGTCATCGGGGGGTGTTCCCCTCTGTCCGCCGTCTGTGCTGGTCGGCCAGATCGCGCGCGGAGTGGACCCCCTGGGTCTTCAGGATGTGGTTCCGGATCGCCACCTCCACTATCGTAGCCAGGTTGCGCCCCGGGGAGATCGGGATCAGAAGCGTCGGGACGGACACGCCGAGGAGGACCGTACGGCGGTCCTCGAGGCCGAGGCGGTCGTATTCCTTCTCCGGGTCCCACTCCTCGATCTGGATGACCACTTCCACCTTTTTCACGTCGGTGATCGCGGATAGTCCGAACAGGTCGCGGATGCTGATGATGCCGAGGCCGCGGATCTCCATATGGTGGCGGGTGAGGTCGCTTCCGCTGCCGAGGACCGTGTTCGGCCCCCGTTTTTCCAGGTGGATGATGTCGTCCGCGACGATCCGGTGACCGCGGAGGATCAGGTCGAGAGCGCACTCGCTCTTCCCGATCCCGCTGTGGCCGACGAGGACGACCCCGGTCCCCAGCACGTCCATCAGCACGCCGTGGACGGTGGAGGTCTCCGCGAAAAGCCGTCCGAGGTGCCGGAGCGTCTCTTCGATCAGTTCCGTGGTCGGAAGGGGAGACGACAGGAGCGGCACCGCGTGGCGGTCGGCCGCCGAAAGGAATGCGGCGGGCGCCGGCAGCGAACCGCAGATCACGGCGCACGCCATCGGGCCCGAGAAGAACACGTCGGCGATCCCCTCCTGCCGCACCCCCGGCTGGCCCTCGAAATAAGTGATCTCGGTATCGCCGAGGACCTGGATCCGCCCTTCGTGGATCGATCTCACCTCGCCCGTCATCGCCAGGCCCGTCTTCTGCACCCGCTGGTCCGTAATCTCGCGCGCCAGGCCGGCGGCGCCCGCCTGGAGCCGCATGCCCAGCGGGACGGCGCAGGCCTGCAGAAAACGGTCGACCGTTATGGGCAAGTTCCCGCTCCTCCTTCGGTACTCCTCTTTAAGCCCTGTCGTCCTCCTCCTTGAGGATCTTCCGCAGGTCGTCCGCGTCCCGCGCGTCCAGGAGCGACCGGCGGAGCCGGGCGTCCTTCAGCAGGCGGGAAATGCGCGCCAGCGCCTTCAGGTGCATTCCCGCCGACTGCTCGGGGGCCACGACGAGGAAGAACAGGTGGGCGGGCTTGCCGTCCAGGGAATGGAACTGCACCCCCGCGCGGCTTCGCGCGACGACGGCCGCCAGGCGGGTAAGCCCCGGGACCTTTCCATGGGGGATCGCGACGCCGTCCCCGATCCCCGTGCTGCCCAGGCTCTCCCGGTCCAGCAGGATCGACGTAAGCGCCTGCGCCGACAGGAACGGCACGTCCGCCGCCACGACTTCGGACATTTCGCGCAGTACCCCCTCTTTCGTCTCCGCCCGGAGATCGTCCACAACGCCGCCGGGGGAGACGATATCCAGAAGCTTCATCGGGCGGAAGGCTCCGTGAACCCGATGTTCCCGTCCTGCTGCCGGAAGACCACGCTGGGCTGGTTGGTCTCCTGGTTGACGAACATCACGACATCCACCTGGAGAAGGTCCAGGTGGCGGACCGCCTCCTCCACGCTCATCGGCTTGGGAAGGAAGTTGTCCGAGCGGACGATCCGGGTGCCGCCTTCGTTCTCGCTGATGGTCAGTGAGGACCCCGATACGACGGGGGCCGGGAAGGCGCCCTGCCCCTTCTCCTTCCGCTTCTCCCTGTATTTCTTCAGTTGCCGTTCGACCTTGTCGCACACGAGGTCGATCGCCGAATAGAGGTCGTCGGTGGACTCGAACGCCTTGATCGTGATCCCCTTGCCCTTCGCGAACACTTCGGCTATGTGCCTGTATTTCTCGACCGAGAGGGTCACATGCCCCTCGAATGGCTTGTCCACCACTTTCTGCACCTTCCCCAGCTTCTCGATCACGTAATCCTTCAACGGCTTGCTTGGATCGACATGACGGAAAGTGACTGTTATGTTCCCCACTCCTTATCCCTCCTTTGCGGAAACGGTCTCTTGCGGCAACGGCTAGAACAGCTTCTTTCGCTTGGACGAGGGGAGCATCCCGAGCTGGGCGCGGTACTTCGTCACGGTCCGGCGCGCGATCCGGATCCCCTGGTTGCGGAGAAGGCGCATCAGCTCCTGGTCGGAAAGCGGTTTTTCCCCTCCCTCGGAGGAGATGATCTCCCTGATCTTCTCCTTCACCGACTTGGAAGCGATGTCCTCCTCCCCCCCCTCGCGGTTCAGCCCGGAGTTGAAGAAGTACTTCAGCTCGAAAATGCCGTGCGGCGTGTAGACGTACTTGCCGCTCGTCACCCTGGAGACTGTCGACTCGTGCATCGATATGTCCTCGGCGACGTCCCGCAGGGTCAGCGGCTTCAGGTGCTTCGGCCCCCGGTCCAGGAAATCGCCCTGCAGCTTCATGATGCTTTCCACGACCTTATAGATGGTACGCTGCCGCTGCTGGATGCTCTTGATGAACCAAAGCGCGGAGTTCACCTTCTGCTTGAGGAACTCGCGGTCCTCCTTGGGCAGCGATTCCCCGTCCGAAAGCAGACGCCGGTAATAGGAGCTGAGCCGCAGCCGCGGCTGTCCGTCCTCGTTCAGGGTGATCACCCACTGGTTGTCGACCTTGACGACGTAGACGTCCGGGGTGATGTAGTGCACGTCGTCGCCCGAAAACTCCCTGCCCGGCTTGGGCGAAAGGGTAACGAGCTTCTGGTACGCCTCCCGGACCGCCTCTTTCGAGATACGCAGGCGCCTTGCCATCCCCGCCAGGTCGCCGCGGGAGAAGAGGTCGAAGCAGTCGGCCAGAATCTTTAGCGGGAGGGAGAACTCCTCCCCCTTTTCCCGCGCCTGGATCATCAGGCATTCCCTTAAGTCCCGGGCGCCCACTCCCGTCGGATCGAGCGCCTGTATCCTCGCTATCGCCCCCTCCACCGCCTCCGGCGGTTCGGAAAGAGTTCCCGCGGCCTCCTCGGCGGTGACCTTCAGATACCCGTTCTCGTCGATGTTTCCTATCAGGTACGAGGCGATCCGCCGCTGGTCATCGTCGGCGTCGGAAAGATTGAACTGCCACTCCAGGTACTCGGCCAGTGTGGGCTTCCGGGTGAGCAGGTTTTCGTAGTAGGGGCGCCCGTCGTCCTCGTCCCTCTCCCGCTCGCCCCGGCCTTCCGACGGCGCGCCGTCCTCGAAGTAATAGTTCCAGTCGATGCGGTCGATCAGCCCGGTTTCGTTCCGCAGGCGGGGTTCCTCTCCGGGAGGGGACATGTTCTCCGATGTGGTGGCCGCCTCCTCGGATCCGGCGCTTTCCTCGGGAGTGTCCTCTCCTTCGGACGAGCCTTCGTGCGCTTCTTCAAGGATGGGATTGGTTTCGAGTTCTTCGCGGATCGCCTGCTGCAGCTCCAGGCGCGAAAGTTGCAGTAGCTTGATCGCCTGCTGCAGCTGCGGCGTCATCACCAGCTGCTGGCTCAATTTCAGGGACTGTCGTAACTCCAGCGCCATTCGCCCCTCAGACGGTCAAAGCGTAAATCCGTCTCCCAGATATATTTCCCGAACACGCGCGGATGCCGCTATCTCCTCCGGGTTGCCCGATAACAGGATCTCCCCCTCCGAGATGATGTACGCGCGATCGCACACCTTTAGCGTGTCGCGCACGTTATGATCCGTTATTATAACCCCTATCCCCCTCGCTTTTAAGCCAAGTATAATCTGCTGCAGGTCGGAGACCGAGATCGGATCGATTCCTGCGAAGGGCTCGTCCAGGAGCAGGAACGAGGGTGACATGACCAGCGCGCGGGCTATCTCCACGCGGCGCCTCTCGCCCCCCGAAAGGGAAAGTCCCGCCGTTTCCGCAACATGGGAAATTCGCATTTCCCGCATCAGCAGCGTAAGCCGCTCCTCCCGCTCCCCCGGCGACAACGGCGTCTCCTCGAGAAACGCCAGGATGTTCTCCCGGACGGTCAGCTTCCGGAAGACGGACGGTTCCTGGGGAAGGTAACCGAGCCCCATGCGGGCGCGCCTGTGCATCGGAAGCCGGGTGATCTCCTGCCCGTCGAGCGTGACCTCTCCCCTGTCCGGCGGTATGAGCCCGACAATCATGTAGAAAATGGTCGTTTTCCCCGCTCCGTTGGGGCCCAGGAGACCCACGACCTCTCCGGGCCCTATGCCGAGCGAAACCCCCCTCACCACCTCCCGGCGGCGGTATTGCTTCGACAGGTCATGTACGGCGAGCGACTTCACTTTCCCTGTTTCTCCTTCCGCTCCGGGCCGCCTTTCGGGTGTATGACCGCCCTGACGCGTCCTCCCTCCCCCCCCGTGACCGTGGACCGGTTCTCGCGAAGATAAATGGTAACCGCTTCTCCCTTCACCGTGTTGCCGGCCTGGGTGAGGTCGGCGCCCCCGGAAAGGACTATCCGCTGCTCGATGTTGTAGAAAACGGCGCGCGCCGCGCGGGCCTCCTTGTCCTCCTGTCTCACCAGAACGTTCCCTTCCGCGACGATCTTCTCGATGACCCCCGAGCCGCGGGAATATTCCGCGAACAGGCGCTCGGCGGACAGCGTAACGTCCCCCTGCGTGGCGACCACGTTTCCATCGAATGCCACCGAATTCCTGAGGCTGTCGGCCGACAGCCGGTCCGCGGTGATTTCGATGGGCCGGTTCGCCGCTTCCTCGGCGCCGGGAGTCCTGCGTTCCTGCGCGGCCGCCGCGGAAACGACGGCCGCAAGGATCAGGAATACCGGGATCGCCGCCCGAATCCGCATCGGCTCACCCTCCTCTTCGAAACGTACGGTTGGGCACCAGCCTGGTCTTCGGCGCCTCGAGCGCGATCTTCCCGTCACGCCAGCGCCAGACCAGGTTGTCCCCCGCAATGGAGAGATCCGGTCCCGAAAGCACGGCCTTGCCCCTGGCGGTCATGGTCTGTTCGGGAAGCGAAAGAATCGCGGCGGGCACGCTGGCCGACCACCCTTCGCCGGTCCTGGCGGAACCGCCTTCGGGCAGGATTATCTGCCCGGTCTGCATGTCCCATGAAGCTTTCGGGGCGCGCACCACGGGATTCCCCGCGGCGCCCGACATCTCGAGCGTCACTCCGCTGGCGGCGACCCTGCCGGTCTGGAGAAGGTAGGCGGCCTGATCGGAGACGAGCCGGTATTGCGCGCCTTCCTTCCGTATTTCCCGCATGACCACATCACGCAGGATAACCTCCGGCTCGGCCTGGGAACCCGGCCGCTCCCCGATCCCCCGAGGTCCGGGGCTGATCCCGTAAGTCGCGACCAGAACGCCGACCGCTCCCGCGACGGCCACCAATAAGGCGAAGGAAATCATCCTGCGGCGCGACATCTGGTGTACCGTCTCGCAAATAGCTTGATGCACCGAGAGCGTCGATGCGCCGCGCCGGCAAGGCGCGCGACTGAGGCATACTGTTCAGTATGGCGAAGGAGCGCAACGAAGCCGGAGCGGATGCAGCGGCGCTCGAATGCCAAGGTATTTGCGAGACGGTGCACTAAGGTCCGGCCGCGAAATATCTGGAGGCGACCTTCTCCCATGCTCCGCTGGAACGCATGACGAACTCTATGATCTCCCGGACCGCCCCCTGGCCTCCGGACCGCGCGGAGACGAAATCCGCCGCCTCCCGCACGTAACCTTCCGCGTCGGCCACGGATGCCGCGAAACCGACCCTCTTCATAAGGGGCACATCTACGATGTCGTCACCGACGTAGGCGGTTTCCAGGGGAGAAAGGCCCTTGCCCGAGATGATCTCCTTCCAGGCGGCCACCTTGTCCGCAGCGCCCTGAAGGACTATCGAAATGCCCAGTTCCTTCGCACGGACCGCGACCACCTCCGACGTCCGTCCCGTGATGATTCCCACCTCGACGCCGGCCCGCTGCAGCATCTTTATTCCGTGCCCGTCCCGGACGTGGAACCGCTTGATCTCCCTGCCGTCCACGTCGTATACGATGCCGCCGTCGGTCAGCACGCCGTCCACGTCGACCAGGAACAGGCGGATATTTTTCGCCTTCTCGGCGGCGTCGGGCCGTATGAACGGGGCGCTCATCCGACGCCGGCCTTCAGGAGGTCGTGTATGTGGACTATGCCCGCCAGTCGCTGTTCCTCCCCGGCGTCGAAGACGAACAGGCTCGTGATCGAATGCTCCTCCATCTTGCGCAGTGCGGAGGCGGCCAGATCCGATGACGAGATGCGCTTGGGGCGGGTCGACATGACCTCTTCCGCGCGCGCGGCCAGAAGGTCGATCCCCTTCGCCATTGCACGGCGCACGTCCCCGTCCGTTATCACCCCGACAAGGGTGCCGGAGCCGTCGAGCACCCCTGTGATTCCCAGCCGCTTCGCGCTTATCGTGAACAGGGCGTCCTTCAGCGGCGTCTCGCAGGAAACCAGCGGGATCTCCTCGCCCGTGTGCATCAGCTCCTCTACCGTGAGGAGCTTCCTTCCCAGTATCCCGCCGGGGTGCAGCATCGCGAAGTCCTGTTCGGAGAACCCCTTCTCCTCGAACAGCACGACCGCGAGCGCGTCCCCCATGGCCAGCGCCGCGGTGGTGGACGCGGTCGGCGCCAGGCCCATCGGGCATGCCTCCTCGCGCACGCCGACGTCGATCGCCGCGTCTGCGTGCCGGGCGAGCGTGGACTGCGGGTTCCCGGTCAGGGCGATCAGCTCCAGCCCCAGCCGCTTGAAGACCGGGAGCAGCCGCACCACTTCCTGGGTCTCGCCCGAGTTGGAGAGGGCAATGACGATGTCGCCCTTGAGGACCATGCCGATGTCGCCGTGCAGCCCTTCGGCCGGGTGGAGGAAGAATGCCGGGGTCCCGGTGGACGCGAGCGTCGCGGCGATCTTCCTGCCGATGAGCCCCGACTTGCCCATCCCGGTCACTATCACCTTGCCGGGAGCGCGAAGGAGCATCTCGATCGCCCGGGTGAAATTGCGGTCGAGTTTCCCGCGCAGCGAGAGAAGCCCTTCCGCCTCGATGGAGAGCACGCGCGCGGCGCGTGCCGTGAGGTCGCGGATCATGTCCCCCCTCCTTCCCTGGCGTTCACAGGCTCCGCCGCCGCGCGGATCGCCATGAGCGTTCGCAGGAGCGGCTCCACGTCGTCCAGCGGCAGGCTGTTCGGGCCGTCGGAGAGCGCCCGGTCAGGATCCGGATGCACCTCGAGGAATACCCCGTCCGCTCCGGCGGCAATCGCCGCCCGGGCGAGGGGCGCGACGAAACGGCGCTCTCCGGAGGATGCCTTCCCCGCCCCGCCCGGCAGCTGGACGCTGTGCGTGGCGTCGAATATCACTGGGCAGATGCCTTCCCTTATTGCGGGCAGCGAGCGGAAATCGACCACCAGGTTGTTGTAACCGAACGTCGTTCCTCTCTCGGTGACCATCACGGCGGAATTTCCGGTCGAGGTGACCTTCTCCACGGCGTTTCCGATGTCCCATGGAGCCATGAACTGCCCCTTCTTGATGTTCACGGGAAGGCCCGTCTCGCCCGCCGCCAAAAGCAGGTCGGTCTGGCGGCACAGCAGCGCCGGGATCTGGATGAGGTCGACCACCTCGGCCGCGGCCGCGGCCTGGCGCGGCTCGTGCACGTCGGTGGTCACCGGAACTCCGAATTTCCTCTTCACCTCCGCCAGGATGCGCAGCCCCTCCCCCTGCCCGGGACCCCGGTATGACGCGCCGGCGGACCGATTGGCCTTGTCGAATGATCCCTTGAATATGAATCGGAGCCCCAGCCTGGAGGAAATGCCGGAGAGGAACCCCACCACCGTTATCGCGAGGCTCTCCGATTCGAGGACGCACGGCCCGGCGATGAAGGCCGGCGGGTTCCCCGCCCCTATCCGGAACCGGCCCGCTATCTCCACCTGGCGGATCACGCTGGTACCTGTCTCCGGGAGACGGCATAGGCGGCGCCGATGAAATCGCGGAACAGGGGATGGGGCGCCATCGGCCGGGACTGGAACTCGGGGTGGAACTGACAGCCCAGGAACCACGGGTGGTCCTGCATCTCGACTATCTCGACCAGGCGCCCGTCCGGCGACAGTCCCGTGATGCGCAGCCCCTTGGCCGAGAGCGTATCCCGGAATTCGTTGTTGAACTCGTAACGGTGCCGGTGGCGCTCCGATACCTCCGCGGCGGCGTACGCCTTGCGGGCCAGCGATTTTTCGGAGAGCGAGCAGGGATACGCGCCGAGACGCATGGTCGCCCCCTTCTCCACCACCCCCCGCTGGTCAGGCATCAAATCGATGACCGCGCACTCGCTCTCGGCATCCAGCTCCCTGCTTGTCGCCGCAGACAGGCCGCAGACGTTCCTCGCGAACTCGACGACGGCCACCTGCATGCCGAGGCAGATACCGAAGTAGGGGATGCGGTTCTCGCGGGCGTACTTGACCGCAGCGATTTTCCCTTCCACGCCGCGCGACCCGAACCCGCCCGGAACAAGGATGCCGTCCGCCCCCTTGAGGAGCGCTTCGGCCCCCTGCCGCTCGACCTCCTCGGAGTCCACGTACCGGTGGAGGACCCTGACCGAGTGCGCGATACCGCCGTGGGTCAGCGCCTCGTTCAGGCTCTTGTACGATTCCCGCAGGTTCACGTACTTCCCTACGATGGCGATCGTCACTTCGCCCACGGGGTTCTTCCATTTTTCCACTATCTCCGCCCAGGGGTCGAGCCGGGGCTCGCCAGCCCAGATATTCAGGCACTCCATGATCTTGCCGTCCAGTCCCTCCTGGTGGAATACCAGCGGCAGCTCGTATATCTGTTCCACGTCCCTGGCGGTGATGACCGCGTCCTCGGTCACGTTGCAGAACAGCGCGATCTTCGCCTTGATGTCCTTGGGCAGCGGCCTGTCGCACCGGCACAGGAGGACGTCGGGCTGGATGCCGATGGAGCGAAGCTCCTTCACGCTGTGCTGGGTCGGCTTCGTCTTGAGCTCCCCCGCGGTGCCTATGTACGGAACGAGCGTGACGTGGACGTACAGGACGTTCTCCTTCCCCCGGTCCGTCCGGACCTGGCGGATCGCCTCCAGGAACGGCAGGCTCTCGATGTCGCCCACGGTGCCGCCGACCTCGACGATCGCCAGGTCGTATCCCTGCGCCGCGGCATAGACGACCCGCTTGATCTCGTCGGTTATGTGGGGGATGACCTGGACCGTCCCGCCCAGGTAGTCGCCGCGCCGCTCCTTCGTAATCACCGAGTGGTAGATCTTGCCGGTTGTGCAGTTGTTCTTCTTCCCCATTCTCGAGGATACGTACCGCTCGTAGTGGCCAAGGTCGAGGTCGGTCTCGGCGCCGTCGTCGGTCACGAACACCTCGCCGTGCTGGAACGGGTTCATGGTCCCGGGATCCACGTTGATGTACGGGTCGAGCTTGAGCATGGTGATCCTCAGGCCCCTGGCTTCCAGCAGCGCGCCGATCGATGCGGCCGCAAGCCCTTTCCCGAGGGAGGACACGACTCCTCCCGTCACGAAGATGAACTTCGGTTTTACCGTTCTTTCCGCCCGCATATCCTCTCCTCGACGGCGCTCAAGTCCTCGGGGGTGTCCACGCCCACCGAGTCGTACTCAACGTCAACGACGCGGATCCTGTAACCGCCCTGCAGCACGCGCAGCTGCTCCAGCATCTCCGCGGATTCCAGGGAAGCCGGGGGAAGAGCCGCCACCGTGAAAAGGAAATCCTTCCGGTATCCGTAGATGCCGAGGTGCTTGCGGAACCTTCCGGACCCGCCGCCCCGGTAATGCGGGATCGGGGACCGGGAAAAGTAGAGCGCGTCTCCGCGGTCGTCGACGACCACCTTCACCACGGACGGATTCAGGAACTCCTCCGGGTCCTCCCGGCGAAGGGCGGCCGTCGTCATGGAAACCGCCGGGTCGCCCAGCAGGGGAGCCGCAACCGCGTCTATGACGGAGGGGTGCATCATCGGCTCGTCGCCCTGCAGGTTGACTATGATCTCCTCGGCAAGGCCCCTCGCCGTCTCCGCCACCCGGTCCGTTCCCGAGGCGCATTCGGGCGAAGTCATGATCGCCTCCCCCCCGAACCCGGTGACCGCCGCGACGATGCGGGCGTCGTCGGTGGCCACGACAACCCTGGAGGCAAGCCGGGATTTCCTTGCTTTTTCCCAAACATACCATATCATCGGGCGACCGTCTATTTTGGCCAGCGGCTTTCCCGGCAGCCTCGTCGACGCGTACCGGGCGGGGATCACCACAGCCACGCCTTTAGGGGAACCGCTCACGGAAAGACAGGGGCCGCGCGGAGTCCCTCCTCCTCCGGGAAGCCCATCATGAGGTTGAAGCACTGGACGGCCGCGCCCGAGGCCCCCTTGACGAGGTTGTCGATGGCGGAAACGACGATCACCCTCCGGGTCTTCGCATCTGCCCTGAATGCGATGTCGCAAAAATTGCTCCCCGACACGTCCTTGGTGGACGGAAGAACGCCCGGCGGACACATCCGCACGAAGGGCTCCTTCCCGTAATGCTTTCGATATGCCACCTCCACCGCCCCCGGACCGACCTTTGCCCGCAGCGTGGCGTAGCAGGTCGCAAGAATCCCGCGGACCATCGGTATCAGGTGGGGGACGAATGTGATGGAGACCTTCTCGCCTGCGGCAAGCGAGAGCTCCTGGTCCATCTCGGGGTTGTGCCTGTGACCGGGCAGCCCGTAGGGCCTCACTCCCTCCTCGACCTCGGGATAGTGGAACCCGAGCGAGGGACTTCTGCCTCCGCCCGAAACGCCGGTCTTGCAGTCGGCCACGATCCCCTTCCTGTCTATAAGCCCCTCCGCCATGAGCGGATACAATCCCAGGATGACCGAGGTGGGGAAACACCCGGGGACGGCCGCGAGGCGCGTCTTCCGCAGCGCGTCCCTGTAAACCTCCGGAAGGCCGTAGACGGCCTTGGAGCTCAATGCGGGACTCTTGTGCCGGACGCCGTAGACCGACTCGTATAACGGGATGCTGCGGAAACGGAAATCAGCCGAGAGGTCGACGACCGGTATCCCCCTCGCCAGAATCGCATCGGCAACCGGGGCCGAGACCGTATGCGGAAGGGCCAGGAACGCGGCGTCGAAGCCCGCCGACATCATCTTCTCCATCTTTCCGAAGGCCGCGCCGGCAAGCCTCCCGCGGAACGGGGGGAAGGCATGGTCGAGCGGCTGTTCGGAATACTGCTCAGAGGTCAGCGCCGAGATCTTCACCCGGGGATGGGACAGAAGGAGCCGAATGAGCTCGAACCCCGTGTATCCGGTCGCGCCGAATATGGCCACTTTCTTCATCGCGTCACCCACCTCGTGCGATTATACATTCCGCGGAGCGCCGACAGGCTCCGCTTCCGGAACCGCCGCAAACCGATTGAGCCCGGCGAGCGGGCGGCGACAACGGCAAAAAAAGAAGGGGAAGGCGGCGGTAGCTGCCTTCCCCCTCGGGGAATCGTTCGGCGGGGCTTTTTCTCGCCCTCTTGCTTTACCGCTTGGAGAACTGGAACCGTTTCCGCGCCCCCGGACGCCCGTATTTCTTGCGCTCCTTGATCCGCGCGTCGCGCGTCAGGAAGCCCGCGCGCTTCAGCACCGTGCGGAGCTCGGGATTTTCCGCCTGCAGCGCCTTGGCCAGGCCGTATTTCACCGACTCGGCCTGTGCCGCAGGACCGCCGCCGCGGACGTTGACCTCGACGTCCACCGCCTGCCGCCTGCCGGTGAGAACCAGCGGCTGGACCGCGACCGCCCGCAGCGCCAGGACCGGGAAGTAGTTCTCGAACTCGCGCCCGTTGATGTTGATCCTGCCGCTGCCCGCCTTCATGTATACCCGGGCGATCGCCGTCTTGCGTTTTCCCGTCGCGTAAACTTTCGCTGCCTGTGCCATGTCGCTTCCTGTTCTCCTATTCGTTGACGGCCAGCGCCTTGGGCTGCTGTGCCTTGTGGGGATGATCCGGGCCTGCGTAAACCTTGAGCTTGGTGAAGAGCCTGTCGCCCAGCCGGGTCTTGGGCAGCATTCCCCTGACCGCCCATTCGACAAGGCGCTCCGGGTGAGCCGAAACGAGCACCTTCTCCGGCGTGGTGGACTTGAGCCCCCCCATGTACCCCGTGTGGCGATAGTAGGTCTTGTCCGTTGCCTTTTTCCCGGTCAGCTTAACCTTGTCGGCGTTGACCACTATGACGAAATCGCCTATGTCGGCGTTGGGCGTGAACGTCGGCTTGTGCTTCCCGCGCAGTACCTCGGCCACCTTGGTTGCGAGGCGCCCCAGAACCATGTCCTTGGCGTCCACAACGTGCCAGACCTGGTCGGCGGGCTTTCTGGTGAAATATTCCGTCTTGTTCATCGGCGCAAACCTTCCCCCTTAAAATCAAAGGGTATATTAAAGCCCACCCATCGCCCACCGTCAAGGGGAAAGTAGGTGTGACCTTGTCCCCGATTGTTGGATATTCATAAAGTTATAATTCCCGTTAAATTTGCGGTCCTCATAACGGGGGACGACGATGCGCACGCCCCGGTTCGGCAGTTTCTCCTTTTTCCCACCGCGACATGGACGGTGTCATGGCCGTCTAACGCTCCG